>CAYWML010000007.1:0-32279 GCA_964459515.1 uncultured Clostridia bacterium
GTATGCACATTGGTAGTTATGATGATGAGCCAACAACAGTTAATTTAATGCACGATTTTGCAAAAGAAAATGAATATGAATTAGATATAAATGATACAAGATTACACCACGAAATTTATTTAAGCGATCCAAGAAAATGTGATGTTAGTAAGTTAAAAACAGTAATAAGACATCCGATTAAGAAAATAAATTAAAGTATAAATTACAATTTATAGGTGTACGCACTTTCTATCTACTGTATGCAAAAAATTAAAGGTGTACGCAAATTGTATTAAAATTAGTAGCGGCACACAAGCAAAAAAGTATTGAAAATTAAGCCTTCTGCCGAAAAAGCGATATAGCAGGCGTACGCCGCTTGTATCGAAACGGACGATCGCATACACGAAGAAAGGTTCGCCGCGGAAAAGCCGAACCTTTTTTTGCTAAAAAAGCTTTGCGGTGTATGTATTTTATTGATAAAAGCGAAATTTTGCGGTATAATAAAGTTGTCGTCTAATAAAAAATTCGACGAAAAGGCGAGGTGCGATATGGTTTGGATTACGGCGGTGGTTCTTTCCGCTGTTTTTGCGGGGTTGACGTCTATACTTGCCAAATGCGGCATTAAAAAAACGGATTCCGATCTTGCAACGGCTTTGCGGACGATCGTCGTTTTGATTTTTTCGTGGATTATGGTGTTTATCGTCGGCTCGGCGAATACCGTAACGGCGATTGAGCCGAAATCGCTGGTGTTTTTGATTTTGTCGGGATTGGCGACGGGGGCTTCGTGGATATGCTATTTTAAGGCACTTTCCGTAGGGGACGTCAACAAAGTCGTTCCGATAGATAAATCGAGTGCGGTGCTTACGGTGCTGCTCGCCGTTATTTGTTTCGGCGAAACGTCCAATCTTGCCGTGAAGTTAATCGCGACGGCGATATTTGCCGTCGGCATATTGCTCATGACGGAGAAAAAGCAAGCCGAAGAAAAAAGCGAGCGTAGAACTTGGTTGTTGTACGCGGCGTTGTCCGCCGTGTTTGCCGCACTCACCTCCATACTCGCCAAAGTCGGCATATCGGGCGTGGAATCCAACCTCGGCACCGCTATTCGCACGGGCGTAGTAGTGGTGGCGGCGTGGGGCATAGTATTCGCCAAAGGCAAGCAAAAGGAGCTGAAACGCATAGACAAGAGGGAGCTGTTGTTTATCGCGCTTTCGGGGGTGGCGACGGGAGCTTCTTGGCTTTGCTATTATTACGCCATTCAGAACGGGATCGTCAGCGTGGTCGTCCCGATAGACAAGTTAAGCATACTCGTTACGGTGGTATTCTCCTATTTTGTTTTCGGGGAAAAGCTTTCCCCAAAGGCTTTAATCGGGCTTTGTTTTATGGTGATCGGAACGCTGCTCATGGCGATTTTTCGTTGAAGTCGGAGGGCTTAAAAAAACGGCAGGGAGTGCGAAAACTTCCTGCCGTCGATTTTATGCTATCGTTTTTTGTCTATCGCCCGAATCAATAGTTTTCGGCACGAACTTGGAAATACGCCTGCGGATGCGCGCAAACGGGGCATACTTCGGGCGCTTTTTTGCCGACGACGATGTGTCCGCAATTGGAGCATTGCCATACCGCGTCGCCCTCTTTCGAGAATACCAGATCGCCTTTGACGTTGGCAAGCAGCTTTCTGTATCTTTCCTCGTGTTCCTTTTCGATTGCCGCTACGCCGTCGAACAGCTTCGCGATTTCTTCAAAACCCTCGGCGCGCGCTTCTTTCGCGAATTCCGCGTACATATCCGTCCACTCGAAATTTTCGCCTTCCGCCGCAGCCAGCAAATTCTCCGCCGTGGAGGAGATTTCGCCGCCGTTTAAGAGTTTGAACCAGATTTTAGCGTGCTCCTGCTCGTTCTTTGCGGTTTCTTCAAAAATCGAAGCGATTTGCACGAAGCCTTCCTTTCTCGCCTTGCTTGCGAAATAGGTGTACTTGTTGCGCGCCTGCGATTCGCCTGCGAATGCCGTTTGCAAATTGGCTTCTGTTTTCGTGCCTTTCAACGGGTTTTTCTCTTCGAATTTTCCGCTTTGCTTGCAGACAGGGCATACTTCGGGCGCAACTTCGCCTTCCGCTATGTAGTGACATACTTTGCATTCAAATTTTTTCATGATCTACCTCTTGATGTCCATGCTTATTAGGACTTAGTTTTATTAAGCAAATATAGCATACCATATCGCGCGCTATTTGTCAACGGTTTTTTGGAAAAAAATGAAAAAATTCAAAGAGAAAAGTTTCACGGATTTTTAACGAAAAGCGCATACACACATAACACGGGAGCAATATAATAGTAGAATGCCGCAAGTGCTTGACAAAAACCGAAAAAAGTACTACAATAACGAAAAGGGGTGGGAACACACTCCGTCATTGTGAGGCACGGGAACGTGCCGTGGCAATCTCCGCCGTCATGCGGAAACGGTGGCGCGCATTCCGACTTGGCTTCCGCGGCAATCCTGTGGATTTCCGCGAGATTGCTTCGTCGCTACGCTCCTCGCAATGACGGACGGGGTGGAAACGGAAGCTTGGATTTCGCGTTGCTCCTCGCAATGACGGACGGGGCGGCAACGGAGAGGAAAGGGTGTTCTCGGTGACGCCGAATACTATAAAGGGAAGAAAAGAAAGGTGAAAACATTAAACGAGAGAAAAAAGAAATGGATCGAACGCACGGTGGCGAACGACCGCAGCTATAAATTGTATTTATACAATCGCTTTTTTATGTTTTTGCTGTTGGTTTTGGGGCAGGTATGCGGCTATATTTTGCTGATGTATCTGTTTGCGTACAACTCGCGCGCGGCGGTTGCCGTACAGGCGGTGATAAGCGGCTTGAAAATCGTAATTATTCTGTATTTATTGAATAAAAACGATCGGCCGTCGGCAAAGCTGAATTGGATATTGCTAATCGCGCTCGTGCCGGTCGTGGGCGTGCCGAGCTATCTTTTATACGGCGAGGGCAGACCGACGCGCGCCATGAACCGCAAACTGACGGCGGCGAAAGCGGAAAACGGGCGGCGTTTACGGGAGATCTACGGCGAGCCGACTTTGCCCGAAGCGGAAACGCGCGGCGAGGCAATCGGGCGGTTCGTGGCGGAGTACGCAGGCTATTTGCCCTATGCGGACGGCGAAGCGGAGTACTTTAAGAGCGGCGAGGAGCTGTATCCCGTCATGCTTGCCGACTTGGAAAAGGCGAAGCGGTTTATCTTGCTCGACTATTTTATCATCGCGCACGGAAAAATGTGGAATTCGATTTTATCCGTTTTGCTGAAAAAGGCGGAAGAGGGGGTGCAGATACGCATTATTTACGACGATTTCGGTTGCATGATGACGTTGCCGCCCGATTACGACCGCTATTTGGAGAGCTTGCACAAGAATATCCGCTGTATGACGTTTAATACCATCGTGCCTTTTTTTGCCGTGCGCATGAACAATCGCGACCATAGAAAGCTGTTTATCGTGGACGGCGTAACGGCGATTACGGGCGGTTTGAACTTGGCGGACGAGTATATCGGCGAAAAGGTACGGTTCGGCTATTGGAAGGATACGGGCGTGCGTGTGACGGGGAGCGCGGTGCTTTCCTTTACGGTGATGTTTTTCGCTTTTTGGAACGCTTTTCGGCGGGATAAAGAGGATATTGCCGACTATCTTCCCGAAAAGCTTTCGCCGTTGTCGGCGGTCAGCCGCGCAGGGGAGCGACGCATTCAGGCGTACGACGATTCTCCCCTGAATAAAATCAGTGTGGGCGAAGCGGTGTATTTGGATATTATCCATCGGGCGAGCCGTTATGTGTATATTTTCACACCGTATTTGATTTTGGACGATTCCATGCGTAGCGCGCTGTGTTTGGCGGCGGCGCGCGGCGTGGACGTGCGAATCGTCACGCCGAGCATTCCCGACAAAAAGACGGTGTATCGCATGACGCGCGCGAATTACGGCGTGCTTTTGAAATCGGGCGTGAAGATTTACGAATACACCCCCGGATTTATCCATGCCAAGACCATGGTTTCCGACGACGAGTGCGCCGTGGTGGGCACGATTAACCTCGATTATCGCAGTTTGTATCTGCATTTTGAAAACGCGGTGTATTTTTCGGGGTGCGAAGCGGTGGGCGCGGTGCGCGCGGACGCGGAGGAAACGTTTGCCGTTTCCAAACAGTGCACTTTGGAAAATACGAAGCGCGGCTTGTTCGGCAGATTGGTCGATTCGTTGTTGCGCGTGTTCGAAACGTTGATGTAAGGCAAGGTTTGCCGCTATAAAAGGAAAAGGAGAAAAAAATATGGGCAAGAAAAGAGCGGAAAAGCGCGCGGAGGAAGCGCGTATTTTGGAAGAAATGCAGGCGGCTATGCAGGCGCAAAGCGATGAAAACGGCGCGTCCGAAACGAAAAACGAAAACACGACGAACGAGAAAACGAGAGGGGCATGGACGGAACAACCGAAGGAGTTGCATTGCAAAAACTGTAAGACGGTTTTGGAAAACGGGCGTTGCCCGAATTGCGGATTTCATATCTACGTGCCGATGGACGAAAGCAAGCGGAAGCGCATTCGCCTGATTACGGGCGGTGTTTGCCTTGTGCTTTTTTTGGTTATATTCATCTATATGAAAGCACGCGGTTGAAAGAAAAAATTGGGTGAAAAGTCCGCCGTCCGCGCGGCAAACGGTTGACATTAAAATCGAAAAAAAATATAATAGCATATATATTGAAATGAAATCGAAAAAGGAGAGAGAACCGAAAAAAATATGAGTACGGTAAAAACGTTATTGAAAAGCGTGCGACAGTATAAAAAGCCGTCCTTGATAACGCCTTGTTTCATGGCGTTGGAAGCGTTTTGCGAATGCTTGATCCCGTTTTGCATGTCGAAGATGATCAACGAGCAAGCGTTGGCTTCCGACGGGGCGATGGCGCATATCCTCAAATACGGCTTGGTATTGCTGGTGCTTGCCACGATTTCTTTGCTGAGCGGCATTATGGCAGGAAGATTTGCCGCCACGGCGAGCTGCGGCTTTGCGAGCAATTTGCGGCACGATCTTTTCTACAAAGTACAAAAATTCTCGTTTTCCAACGTGGATAAATTTTCTTCCTCGTCCCTCGTCACTCGTTTGACGACGGACGTGACCAATGTGCAACAGTCCTATCAAATGTGCCTGCGAATTGCCATTCGCGTGCCGTTACAGTTCCTGTTCGCCATAATCATGAGCTTCGTCATCAATCCGAGCCTCGCATGGATATTCCTTGCGATCGTGCCCGTTTTGGGCGTGATTATTTTTGCGATCATGCGCTTCGTTATGCCTTTCTTCCGTCGTATTTTCAAGAAGTACGACGCGTTGAACAATTCCGTGCAGGAAAACGTAAGCGGCATTCGCGTGGTGAAATCTTTCGTGCGCGAAGATTACGAAAAGCGGAAATTCGAGAAAGCGGCGGACGACGTACGCGCGGACTTTACGAAAGCGGAAAAGGTGCTTGCGCTCAACTCGCCGATTATGACGCTTTTCGTCAATTTTGCCGCCGTGTTGATTTCCTTCCTCGGCGCAAAGACGATTATAAACACGGGGCGGTTCGAGGGCGACGCCATTGTCGGATCGTTCGTGCCCTCGCAGTTGTCTGCGTTGATTACGTACGGCATTCAGATCTTGTCCTGCCTTATGATGTTCTCCATGGTGTTCGTCATGATTACCATGTCGTTGGAGTCGGCTCGTCGTATCGCGGAAGTGTTGGAACAAGAGTCGGATTTGAACAGCCCCGAAAACGGACTTACCGAAGTGAAAGACGGCTCTATCGAATTTAAGAACGTCAACTTCAAATATTCCGCGAAAGCGAATAAATACGCGCTTTCCGACGTGAATATATCCATCGCTTCGGGCGAAACGGTCGGTATTTTGGGCGGCACGGGTTCGTCGAAAACCACGCTTATTCAAATGATCCCCCGTTTGTACGACGCGACGGAGGGCGAGGTGCTCGTCGGCGGCGAAAACGTCAAGGCGTACGATTTGGACGTCTTGCGAAAGGAAGTTGCCGTCGTGTTGCAAAAGAACGTGCTGTTTTCGGGCACGATCAAAGAGAATTTGCGCTGGGGCGATCCCGAAGCTTCGGACGAGGAGCTGGAACGGGTGTGCCGCTTGGCGCAGGCGGACGAATTTATTCGCGCTTTCCCCGACGGGTACGATACGTATATCGAGCAGGGCGGCACGAACGTATCGGGCGGACAGAAACAGCGGCTTTGCATTGCGCGCGCGTTGCTCCGTAAACCGAAAGTGTTGATTTTGGACGATTCCACGTCGGCTGTGGATACGAAGACGGACGCGTTGATTCGTCGCGCGTTTGCGGAGGAGATCCCCGACACGACGAAAATCATCATCGCACAGCGTATCGCTTCCGTGGAAAACGCGGATAAAATTATCGTTTTGAACGGCGGCAAGATCGACGCGTTCGGTACGCATGCGGAGCTTATGCAGACGAGCGATATGTATCGGGAAACGTATGAGGCGCAAACGCGCAGTCGTTCGGCTACGGAAGGAGGTGAAGCGTAATGGCAGAGGTGAAAACGGCAAAACGTCCGACGGCGGCGCGCGGACCTATGCGCGGCAGGGGTATGCCCGTGCCGAAAGGCTCTATCAAAAAAGGCACGCTTCCGCGGCTTTTGAAAACGTTGTTCAAGTACTATAAATGGCAAGTAGTCGTCGTATTGATCTGCTTGTCGATCAGTGCGGTGGGCAGTTTGGTATCTTCCGTATTTTTGCAGTCGCTTATCGACGACGTAATCCCCAAAGGGGTGGAAAACGGCTACGACGCAATCAAAGGAAAACTGCTTGGCATGATCGGCGGTATGGCTTTATTGTATCTCGTGGTGGTGCTGACGTCCTTTTTCTACAACCGCATTATGGCGACGGTTACGCAAGGTATGCTGTACCATTTGCGTACGGATATGTTCTCGAAAATGCAAACGTTGCCGATTAAATACTTCGATACGCACGCGCACGGCGAAATCATGAGTACGTATACGAACGATACGGACGCTACGCGGCAACTTATCGGGCAGAGCTTGCCTACCTTGCTTAGCAGCAGTATTACGCTGATCGTTTCCGTATGTTTGATGCTTTGGTATAGCCTTTGGCTTTCCCTCGTCGTCGCGCTTTGTACCGTCGCTATGTTGCTCGTCGTGAAGAAGATCGGCGGCAACAGCGCGAAATTCATGGTGGCGCAACAGACGTCGCTCGCAAAGGAAGAGGGCTTCGTCGAAGAGATGATGAAAGGGCAAAAAGTCGTCAAAGTGTTCACGCACGAAGAGCAGGCGAAAGAGGACTTTGACAAGCTGAACGATCAACTGTTTAAGGACAGCGAACGCGCGCACGTCTTCGGAAATGTCTTAGGCCCTATCCTCGGCAATATCGGCAATTTGACGTATGTGTTGCTGACGATCATCGGCGGTTTGTTTATTACGCTCGGCTGGAAAAACGTCGGGATTAGCAGTATCGTAGGCGGCGTGGGCACGCTGGGCGTGGGCGTCATCGTGGCGTTCCTCGGCATGTCGAGAAACTTTACGCAGGTCGTCAACCAAATGTCGCAGCAGATATCCATGATTGCCATGGGCTTAGCCGGCGCAAGCCGTATTTTCGAGCTGATGGATCAACAGCCCGAAGTGGACGACGGCTACGTTACGCTGGTATGCGCGAAACGGAACGAAAACGGCGAAATCGAGGAAACGGAGACGCGCACGGGCTTGTGGGCGTGGAAGCATTATCACAAGGCAAGCGATACGACGACGTATACCGAATTGAAAGGCGACATCGTCATGGACGGCGTAGACTTCTGCTACGTGCCCGAAAAACAGGTGCTGACGGACGTTTCGCTGTACGCGAAGCCGGGGCAACAGATCGCTTTCGTCGGCGCGACGGGTGCAGGCAAAACCACCATCACCAACCTTATCAACCGCTTCTACGACATCGCGGACGGAAAAATTCGCTACGACGGCATCAACATCAACAAAATCAAAAAAGCCGATTTACGCCGTTCCCTCGGCATCGTATTGCAGGACACCAATCTGTTTACGGGTACGGTGATGGAGAATATCCGTTACGGGCGTTTGGACGCGACGGACGAGGAATGTATCGCGGCGGCGAAGCTCGCCAACGCGGACGACTTTATTTGCCGACTTCCCGACGGCTATCAAACGCTGTTGACGAACAACGGCGCGAATTTGTCGCAGGGGCAACGGCAGTTGTTGTCGATTGCACGCGCGGCGGTTGCGGACGCGCCTGCCATGATTTTGGACGAGGCGACGTCTTCTATCGACACGCATACCGAAGCTTTGGTGCAGGAGGGCATGTACAACCTCATGAAGGGCAGAACGGTGTTCGTGATCGCGCACAGACTTTCCACCGTACGTAATTCCGACGCGATTATGGTGCTCGACCACGGCAAGATTATCGAACGCGGCACGCACGAACAGCTTATCGAACAGCGCGGCACGTATTATCAATTGTATACGGGCGCGTTCGAGTTGGAGTAAAGCGTAATCGAATTATACGGCGCAAAAATACCGCCGCTTTTACGGGTTCGTAAAAGCGGCGGTTTACCATATTAAAGATAGTTCGATTATTTTTTTCGGAAAGCCGTGCGCAGCGTGACGAGTTTTAAGCCGTTGCGCGCGGAAGAGGGGGCTTTTTCGGCTGCGGACGGCTCGTTTTTCGCGTCGGCGGCGGCAACCTCCTCGTGTTGCGTTTTTCTGCGGTATCCGCGCGTTACGCAAGCGATACGCAAGGTATTCGTTTTTGCGGCTTCGTCGTGCGTTGCGGCTATCGTTTCGCAAGGCTTTTCTTCGGGCGACGCGCTCGTTTGCGCCGTTGCCAACGCTTTCAACGCGGCGTAGTACACGTCGCACATAAGGCGAATGCGTTCAAAAGTTACATATTCGTTCGCTTGATGAATGGTGGCTTCCTCGTTCGGAAGTTCGGGACCGAACGCACAGCCGCAAGCGAGTGCGCGCGCGTACGTGCCCCCTCCGATTGCGATAGGACGTTCGTTTTTGCCTGTGACTTCGTTGTATACCTGCATCAGCGTGGAAATCAAATCGCCGTCGGGATCGTTGTAGAGGGGGGCTTGATAATTATCGATCGTATACGCAAAGCCTGCCTTATCCAACCGTTCCGTGACAGCTTCCAAGGGGAGCGTGGCAGGGAAGCGGATATCCGTCGTTACGTGCAACGCGCCGTCTTTCCAAACGGCGACGTCGGGGGACATCGTCAGCTTGCCCGTTTCGTCCTCCAACGTTTTCAAGCCGAGCGAATCTTCGAACAAGACTTCGTACGCGCGGCGGCAATCGTCGTGGAAAGAGCCGAGGAAAGCGAGCAACGCTTGCAGGGCGTTCGCGCCCGAGTCGGGCGTAGAGCCGTGCGCGGACTTTCCGTCGGCGCGTAAAATATTCGTCGTGTTATCGTAAGACAGCCGCGTGCCGCAAATCGGGTTTTCGTATCCGACGAGCTTTTCGCCTGCCTTTCTCGTCAAGATCGCCGTGGCGCGATCGCATACCATATTGACGCGCTCCCCTGCGTTCAACTGAACCATGGGTGCTTCGTTTACGGGAATCGTCATCGTGAAATGCAGAATGCCTTTCTCGGCGTAAATGACGGGAAAATCGGCGTCGGGGGTGAAGCCCTCTTCGGGCATGGTCGCCACCTGTTTATAATGTTCGATACATTTCCAGCCTGCTTCCTCGTTGCAACCGACAATGAGCTTAAAAGTGCGTTTCGGGAGTACGCCTTCGTCTTTTAAGGCTTTTAAGGCGTAAAGACAAACGACGGCAGGCGTTTTATCGTCCATTGCGCCGCGCCCCCAGATTTTCGTGCCGAGCACGCCGCCTGCCGACGGGGCGTCGTTCACCGTGCCGCCGAAGGGGGGATAGTTCCACCCGTTGCCTGCCGGGACGACGTCGAGGTGCGCCAAAATAGCGAACGGCTTTCCCTCGCCGAACACGACTTCGCCTGCGTAGTTGTCGTAATTATGCGTTTCAAAGCCCATGCCGTCCGCAAGCGCGAGAAAATGCGCCAAGCAATCCGCCGTTTCTTTCCCGAACGGGTACTCCCCGTCCGACGGTTTCAAAGAGGAATCGAATTGCAACAGCTCCACGGTAGAGCCGACGATTTCGTTGAAGTAATTTTGCATTGATTTGTTCATAAAATCTCCGTCCTTGCCAATAATCTCTGCCGCGTATTTTCTTTGCGAAGGCTTCGCGTGAAAATACGGATACACTATCATTATACACGAAATTTTCTTATTCGTAAACGAAATAAGGGCGTTTCCGCAAAAAAATTATTTTTTTTAACCGTCGCCTTTGACATTTATCGACAAGTATGCTACAATACTGCTACGAATAATCGTGTTATTGGGGTGTAGATCATGCATGAAGGACATAGGGCGCGAATACGCGCACGGTTGGATTCCGATACGCTTGCCGACCACGAGCTTTTGGAAATTCTTCTGTTTTCGGCGATGCCACGGCGCAACACGAACGAGTTGGCGCATAGGCTGTTAGAGAAATACGATTCTTTATACAACGTTTTTCAGGCGAGCTGCGAATCGCTTTGCGCGGTGGACGGCGTCGGTAAATCGATTGCGAGCTTTATCCGTACGATCGGCGAAGTGTATCAGCGTTTCACGGAGAAAGACAAACATTTGAAAAAGTACGTCGGCGAATACGAAGCGAATGCGTTTCTTCGCTACGCGCAGGAACGGTATCGAGGCGTTCGTTACGAGGTGGCGGAGGTATACCTTTTCGATAAGAAAAAAGAAGTGATGAAAAGCCGATTTTTCACCACGCGGGATTTTTACGAAGTCCGTTTCGAATCCACCGAGTTGTTTCGCTTTTTGTGTACGCCCGGCGTGAAGGGCGCGGTGCTCGTGCATAATCATCCGCTCGGTCAGCCGAGGCGTTCCGACGCGGACGATAAAATGACGGCGAAAATGCAGTTGCTTTGCAATATGCAAAATTTCATGCTGTACGATCACGTTATCTGTTCGCCTTGCGGCGCGTACAGCTATTATTTAAGCGGTGAATTGTTGCGTATGTCCTATAAATACGCGCCGAGCGTTATGTTCCCCGGGGAGGGTGAAGAACGCTTGAAAGATAATTTTTTCGTGCCTTTGGAGGAAAGCGACGGCGCGATTGCGCAAGACGAGCCGACCGCAACCATGGAGAAGCTTGCATTTTCGGAAATCGAATACGACGAAGCGTATGCGTTCGAGGAAGAATACGACCGCGATTTTAACGAGGAATACGATTACGCGGCATACAAGGAGGAATATGAGTCGCAGGAAAACGAGTAAAAAGGAGAGGGCGGAAGAAAAAGAGAAACGCCTGCGCGCCTATTTCTTGCGCTTGTTCGGGAAATACGACTTCCGCAACGAACAGCAATTTCTGCTCTTCGGAAAATGGCTGATATTTTTGGCGTTGACGATGATGGAATTGTTGCTTTTATGGCAATATGTCGTGCACTTTCGGGAAAACGGAGGCTTGCCGCGGCTGATCGTGTTTTTCGCTTTGGCGTTCGTGCTGTCTTTGTCCGAAGCGGTGAATTTGTTCGCCGTAAAAAACGAGCGGTTGCGCACGACGCTGTACGGCGCGGACGTGTTGCTTTCCTGCGGTTTTCTCTTCGTTACGACGGGGACGTATCCGCTTCTTCTGTATATGCTGTCTTTAACGCAACTCTATATGAGCACGGAGAGGCTGAAACCTGCGTTTATTTCTTGGATTTGCTCCATGCCCCTTTATATCCTCGCCTATTGGTTGCAAAGTCGCGTTTGGTTGCATTGGAGCTTGGGCGTGGCGGAAACGCTGCAACGCACGTTCGGCGCGCTTGTCGGGATTTCGTTGCATTTTATCGGCGTGCAGATCGCGCTCGCGTTTTACAGGCAATATTTACGGCTGAACCAAACGTTGGAGGAGTTGGCGGAGAGCCAAAAGGAGCTGGAAAAAGCGTACGCCGTCGTGGCGGAAGTGACCGCCCTCGAAGAACGGCAACGCATTGCCAAGGATATACACGACACGGCAGGGCATTCGCTGACGACCGTCATTATGCAGACGGAAGCGGCGAAACGCTTGTTGGAGCAGAATCCCGAAGAGGCGAAAAGCAAGATTGTCGCGGCAAATTTGCAGGCGAAGCACGCTTTGGAGGAATTGCGCGACAGCGTGCATTTGCTTTCGGGGTACGGCGAAAACGACACTTTGAAAGCGGAATTAGAGGGTATTTTGCACGATTCTACGGACGGAACGGGCATTAAAATCCGTTCGGACGTGGACGAAGTGGAGCATATTTCGCCTGCCAAACGCCGCTTTTTATGCAACACGCTGAAAGAGGGCATTTCCAACGGCTTGCGCCACGGCGGCGCGACGGCGTTTTGGTTTGAATTGAAACGGAACGCGGATTCCCTTACCTTTTTCTTTTCGGACAACGGCAAGGGCGCGACGACGGAAACGTTACGCGAGGGCTTCGGCTTGACGACGATGCGCGAACGCGCGAAATCGCTCGGCGGAGAGATTTCTTTCCGCGCCGAACGGGACGAAGGCTTCGAGATTGCCCTCACGTTGCCGATGGATACGAAGGAGTAGGACTATGAAAAAAATCAACGTAATGGTGGTGGACGATCAAGAGGAACTCGCCGAAGAGATCGGTGAAATCTTGCGCACGGACGAAGCGTTGGCTTTCGTCGGCACGGCTTCGGACGGGTTTGACGCTTTGGAAAAAATACCGCAACTTTCCCCCGACGTCGTGCTGTTGGATATCCGTATGCCGAACATGAACGGCGTGGTGGCAACCAGCCGTATAAAAGAGGAATATCCGAACGTCAAAGTGCTGATTTTGACGACGTTTGACGACAGCGATTATATCCTAAACGCCATCAACAACGGCGCGAGCGGCTATTTGCTGAAAGATATCGGCGGCGACGCGTTGATAGACGCGGTGAAGAACGCTTACGCGGGGGATACCATTCTCCCTGCCAAAATCGCGCGACGTATTGCTGACGCGGCGAAACACGTGGCGGCGGACAGGGAAATTAAGCTTATGCGCGCCTTTTCCTTTTCCGACAGAGAGGTGGAGATTGCCATTATGCTGTACGAGGGGTTTACCAATCGGCAAATTTCCGCCGCGTTGAAGCTCGGCGAAGGTACGACGAGAAATTACGTTTCCTCCATTTACGAAAAGTTGCATTGCGAAAACCGCGCCGAAGCGGCGGAGAAGATAAAATCGGCGTTGTAAGGAGGGGCTATGTTGCAAACGGGCGTATACGAAACGGTTATTTTCGATTTGGACGGAACGCTGCTCGATACGTTGGACGATTTGACGGCGGCGACCAACGCCGCGCTGTCGGCGTTCGGCTATCCCTTGCGTACGCGCGATGAGGTGCGCGCCTTTGTCGGCGACGGAATACGGAAATTGGTGGAACGCGCGCTCGGCGAAGCCGCTTCGCATACCGAAGAAGCGTTGGCGGTTTTTAAGCAATACTACGCCGCCCATTGCGCCAATCGCACGAAAGCCTATCCCGATATAGCGTTGCTGTTGTCCGAGCTGCGCCGTCGCGGTGTTTCGACGGCGGTGGTTTCCAATAAGGCGGATTTTGCCGTGAAAACGCTTGCGAAAGCGTATTTCGGAGAACTTTTGACGGAAGCAATCGGGGAAAACGAGGGGGCAGGTATTCGACGAAAGCCTGCTCCCGATTCTCTGCTCGCCGTTATGCGACGGCTGGGCGCGCGCCCCGAAACGACGGTTTACGTCGGGGATTCGGACGTCGATATAGCCACGGCGAAAAATGCGAACGTGGACCATATATCCGTTACATGGGGTTTTCGAGATAGAGAATTTTTGGAGGCGCACGGCGGCGAAAAATTCGTCGATACGCCGTTGGCTTTGTTACGGTATGTCCGCTCCGCTCCTTTTTTCGAGGCAGGGATAGGCAATACGCCGATCGTCGAATTGACGGGGATAGAAAACGCGTACGGAACGCGTGCACGCATTTTTGCCAAGTGCGAACAATACAACGCAGGCGGTTCGGTGAAGGACCGAGCGGCGCAGGCGATAATCGAAGCCGCCGAACGGAACGGAAGTTTGCGCAAGGGCGGCTGTATCGTCGAGGCGACGTCGGGCAATACGGGCATAGGGTTGGCTTTGGTGGCGAGGGCGCGCGGCTATCGCGCGGTGATTGTCATGCCGTCGAATATGTCGGCGGAGCGGCGGCGCAAGATAGAGGAATGCGGCGGCGAAGTCGTGCTTACGGACGGCGCGGCAGGTATGTCGGACGCGGTCGCGCAGGCGAAAGCGTTGGCGACAAGCTTTCCGAACGCCGTTTACGCCGATCAATTCCGTAATCCTGCCTGCGTGCAGGTGCATTACGAAAGAACGGCGGCGGAGCTGTGGCGACAGTCGGAGGGAAAAATCGACGTTTTTGCGGCTTGCGTCGGTTGCGGCGGCACGCTGACGGGGATAGGCAGATTTTTGAAAGAGAAAGATAGACGCATACGCGTATACGCAATCGAGCCGTCCGCTTCGCCTTTGCTTTCGAAAGGGCAAACGGGAAAGCACGGCATACAGGGAATCGGCGCGGATTTTATTCCCGAAATATTGGATAGGACGGTGTACGACGGCGTGATTGCCGTTTCCGACGAAGAGGCGTTGCATACGGCGCGACGGCTTCGAGAAACGGACGGATTATTCGTCGGTATATCGTCGGGCGCGGCGGTCGCCGCGGCGATACGCCTTTCCGAACTTTCGGAAAACGCAGACAAACGGATTTGGACGATTTTGCCCGACGACGGGGATAGGTATTTGTCTATTCTGTAAAACGCGATTTTGCGTTTTTTTTTGGGTCTGCATGATTAAAAATGCGTTTCAACGCGTACACGGTATGGGTATTTACCGTATTCGTCGTTTTTTTTGTGCGCGCGTTGCTTATATCGTTCGTTTTCGGGGTATATATACGATAGAAACGGAAAAAAGGAAAGGTTATGGAAACGTTTTTAAGGATTATGCAATATATATCCGGACCGCTTATCGGGGCAGTCATCGGGTATTTTACGAACTATCTCGCGGTGAAAATGCTTTTTCGCCCGTACTATCCGAAGAAAATCGGCAAATGGCAGTTTCCGTTTACGCCGGGGATTATTCCGAAGCGTAAATCGCAACTTGCAAAAGCCATAGGAAAAGCCGTCGGCGAAGAACTGTTCACCGAGGCGGATTTAAGAAAAATGCTTCTTTCCGAAGAGGGCAAAGAAAAAGTATCGACGGCAATCGTGAATCGGTTGTGCGTTGCGGCAAACGGACAAGCACAGACGGCGGAAACGCTGGCTTTGTCGTTGTCGAGCCGCGACGAATACGAGAATACGAAAGCGCGTTTGACGGAAACGCTTTCGGAGACGTTGGCGCGGTCGGCGGAAGAAATAAATATCGGGCGGATCGTGGCGGAACAGGGGCGTGCCGTCGTCAACGAGAAAAAAGCTTCGCTGGGAATGCTCGCGTTCGTTTTAAGCGACGGCATGGTAAACGGCGTGTTGGAAAAATTCGCCGAAAAGATAAACGCGTATATTGTCGAAAACGGCGCGGAAAAGCTTTTGCCCGTCGTAAAGGAACGCGTTGACGAGTTTTCGGAAAAGCCGATTGGCGACGCTTTAAGCGACGCCGCGCGCGAACGATTGAAAAAGGCGGTGGGGGAAGCGTATGAAAAATTGCTCGTCGGCGCAGGCGACGTATTGTTCCGAACGACGGATATTTCCGAAATCGTCGCGGAAGAAGTCAACGCGATGGATGTGCGCGCGCTGGAAAAGCTTTGTATGTCCGTGATGAAAAAGGAGCTGACTGCCGTCGTCAATCTCGGCGCGTTGCTCGGTTTTTTGATCGGCATTTTGAATATATTTATATAAGGAAGCGGATTGCTTTATAAACGAGAAAAAGCCCGACCGAAACTTTTCGGTCGGGCGAAGTTTATGCTTTTACGCTTTGTTTGCAGAGCCGAGCACGTTGACGATTTTGTGCTTGACCATTTCCTTCATCATTGCGCGTGCGTCGCCGAGGTATTGGCGCGGATCGAAATGACCGGGGAATTCGCTGAAATGCTTACGAATGGCCGCCGTGAAGGCTACGCGCAAGTCGGAGTCGATATTGATTTTGCAGACTGCCATTTGCGCCGCTTTTCTCAGCTCGGATTCGGGAATGCCGATTGCGTCGGGCATATGTCCGCCGAATTGATTGACGATAGCCACTTTCTCCTGCGGCACGGACGACGCGCCGTGGAGCACGATGGGGAAGCCCGGCAACCGCTTGCCGATTTCTTCCAAAATATCCAAGCGAAGCTTCGGATCTTGTCCGGGTTTGAATTTATACGCGCCGTGGGACGTGCCGATTGCAATGGCGAGGGAGTCGATACCCGTTCTTGCCGTAAATTCTTCCACTTCGTCGGGAGAGGTAAATTGCGCGTCGGCATCGGAAACGTTTACGTCGTCTTCGATACCTGCCAGCTTACCCAGCTCGGCTTCCACGACAACGCCGTGATCGTGCGCATATTCGACTACTTTTTTCGTAATCGCGATATTTTCTTCCCAAGGGTGGGAAGAAGCGTCGATCATGACGGACGTAAAGCCGCCGTCGATGGAAGCTTTGCAAATTTCAAAATCTGCGCCGTGGTCGAGGTGCATGGCAACGGGAATATCGTTCGTTTCCACGGCTGCTTGCACGAGGTGTTTGAGGTATACGGGGTTGGCGTACTTTCTCGCACCTGCGGAAACCTGCAAAATAACGGGAGAATGCTCCTCGTTTGCCGCTTCCACGATTGCTTGGATCATTTCCATGTTGTTTACGTTGAACGCGCCGATTGCGTATTTTTCCGCATAGGCTTTTTTGAACATTTCGGTAGTAGTTACCAAAGGCATAATAAAATCCTCCAAAAGATTTACTTTTTATTTCCGTATATTGGTATTATAGCCTATTTTTCCGAAAAAAGCAATAATTATACGCGTGGAAAGCGCAAAAACTTTTTCGGCTTTTTCAAAAAGGATAGGCGAAGCGGAGCTTGTTTTTCGGGGGTATGCGTTTGCCGCCTTTGACGGCGTATGGGGGAAGCGAGCGTGCCAAAGGGGCAAAAAACGCGGTCGATTTAGCTCGGAAAGGCGGCTCTGCGGAAAAAAGAAGGAAAAAAATCAAAAAAAATTAAAAAAGTTGAAAAAGTCGGCTCAAAACAGCTTGACTTAAATTTCGTTTCATAATACAATAAATAGGCAAGTTGCGGAAAACCTCTTGAAAATCCTGTTTTTCCCCGTTAGTTGAACGGATTTTCCCAAGCAGGCGCGTCCAAGACTGCGGCTAAAAAACAAAAAGAAAAAATATACACAAAATAAGGAGTAACATATTATGAAAACCTATATGGCGCACGCCGAAACGGTTGAAAGAAAATGGTATGTCGTAGACGCTGCGGGCGTTCCCCTCGGTCGTCTTGCCAGCCGTGTCGCTTCCGTTCTTCGCGGTAAAAACAAGCCTACCTTCACTCCCAACGTCGATACCGGCGATTTCGTGATCGTTATCAACACCGACAAAGCGGTGCTTACCGGCAAGAAGTTGGAAAACAAATTTTACAGATACCACACCGGCTATATCGGCGGCTTGAAAGAGATCTCTTATAAGAAGATGATGGAAGAGAAGAGCGACCTTGCCGTATACGAAGCGGTACGCGGTATGCTTCCCAAGAACAGCCTCGGCAGAACGATGCTGAAAAAGCTCAAAGTTTACAAGGGTGCAGAGCACAACCACGCGGCACAAAAGCCCGAAGTGCTTAAACTTGACTAAGGAGAGGATGAAAAATGGCTAAAGCAAACGTAAAAAAGAAGATTCAGTTCTGGGGAACGGGTAGAAGAAAGAAGGCTATTGCCAGAGTTCGTCTTATCCCCGGCGGTAACGGCACGATCGTTATCAACGACCGCGCGTTTGAGGATTATTTCCCGCAGGGTACGTTGCAGTATATCGTTAAACAGCCCCTCGTTGCGTTGGAGGCGGAAACGAAATACGACGTCATCGTGAACGTAATCGGCGGCGGTTATACGGGGCAGGCAGGCGCGATCCGTTTGGGCGTTGCGCGCGCATTGCTCGAAGCGGAAGAGAACAGCCGTCCTACGTTGAAAGCGGCAGGCTTCTTGACGAGAGATCCTCGTGCGAAGGAAAGAAAGAAGTACGGTTTGAAGAAAGCTCGTCGCGCACCGCAGTTCTCGAAGAGATAATTCGACGGTATAAACATTTATGGAAAAGGGGCTGTCGCGAATTTTTTACAATTTGCGACAGCCCCTTTACGCTAAAACGCGACTTCGCACAATCGCTCGCGACGAGGGGGAGAGGTTATTTTAAGGCAAAAAGCCGAACAGTTCGTTCGGGGTGATATCCAAACGCCTGCAAAGATATACGATTTTTTCGTAATCTAATTGAATTTTTCCCGTTTCGTATTCGCTGTAATCGGATTGATATTTGTTTAATTCTTTCGCGAGCTGCGCCTGCGTGACGCCCTTTGCGCGTCGCGCCAATTTTAAATTTTCTCCCACCGTTTTCGCTATTAAATTATCCATATTCCGCTCCTTTTTTTAAATTATAGGAAAAATACCGATAAAATGCTTGACTTATAGGAAAAATTCCTATATAATATTCATAATGACGCAGGTCATAAAAATTTTTAACAATAGGAGTAGTTATTATGGGTAAAGGTTTGACTATTGCGGGATTCGTTTGCTCGATCGTGGGGTTGGTGCTGAGTTGGTTTGGTACGTATTTTTCCATTGTTGCGTTGCCGGTTTCGATCGTAGGACTCGTATTGTCGGTAGTAGGCGGCAAAAAATTGCGCGCGGAAAACAGTAGCACGGGTTTGGCTACGGCTGGTATGGTCGTTGGTATCATTGCGGTGGTTTTTTTCGCTATTTTCTTCTTTACTTGCGGAATTTGCGTATTGGTAGCGGCGAACTCGCAGATTTGAAGTCGTGGAATATTTTTTGCATAAAAAAACGGTTTGACTTCTAAAAAAGAAAAAACCGTTTTTTTTATTTTTTTAGGAGTTGGGTTATGAAAATAGGCGTTACGAAAATTCCTTTATACGGCGTATTTTTTTTTGTGGGTATGCTGCTTGCGGCGTGCGTCGCCGTTATTTTTGGAAAAAAGAGGAAAATAGAATTCTTTGATTTTTTGTGCGCGGTCGTTTACGTGATGATTGGGGCGGTAGTCGGCGCGAAAGCGTTGTTTATCGTCGTGTCGTGGAAAGAGATCGTACGGTTGAAATTGTCTTTGCTTGAAATTATTCGCGGCGGTTTCGTTTTTTACGGCGGACTGATCGGCGGCGCGACGGGGCTTTTTATCTACGGAAAGCAGTTTAAATTGAAGCTTACGGATTATACAGACGTGTTTGCGACGGCTTTGCCGTTGGGACACGCGTTCGGACGCATCGGATGTTTGTTCGGTGGGTGCTGCTACGGTGTGGAATACGACGGGATATTAAGCGTCGTTTACGAAAGCTCGCCTAATTGTTTTACGCCGCTCGGCGTCGGGTTGTTTCCTACGCAGCTTTTGGAGGCGGCATCGCTGCTTTGTCTGTTTTTCGTCTTGCTCGTTTTGTTTTTAAAGGACAAGGCGCGAGGGTATTTCGCCCCGATTTATTTAGGCGCGTACGCCGTTTTGCGGTTCGTTTTGGAATATTTCCGTGGGGACGCGGAACGGGGCGGCTTTTTGCTATTTTCCACTTCGCAATGGATAGGCGTCGTGTTGCTTTGCGTGGCGATCGTGTACTCGGTAAAAATAAAAAGAGGGGAAAAATCGAAAAAAACGAGTAAGAAAATGAGGTAAGAAAACCGCGGTAGTCTTTTCGTCGATCGCTGTAAAAAACAAGGGGCTGTCGCAAATTTTTTACAATTTGCGACAGCCCCTTGTTTTTTACGGACGTCGTAAACGTCGATTGCCGAAAGCGCGGAGAATAAAAAACGCCGCGGAATACGCGGCGAAAGTATATTTATGCTAGTGTGGACAGCCAAACCATAAGCACCGATACATCGGCAGGGTTGACGCCGGAAATGCGGCCTGCTTGTCCGAGGTTGAGGGGGCGTATACGGTTCAGTTTTTCTTGCGCCTCCAAGCGTAAGCCTTTGATTTGCGTATAATCCGTATCGGGCGGCAATAGACGACTTTCCAAGCGTTTTGCCTTTTCGATGAGTTCCTCGCTTTGTTTCAAATACCCTTCGTATTTGACGGTGATTTCCGCCGTTTCGCGTACGTCTTTCGGATATTCCGTAAAGACTTGAAAGCGCGCGATAATCGCCGATAAGGGAATAGACCGTTTCAACATATCCGCGTAGGAAACGCTGCCGTTCGGCTCGCCGTAGCCGTACTCGGCGAGGAAGGGGGCGGCTTCCTTTTGCGGAACGCGCGTTTGCATTTCCGCGAGCAGGGCTTCGTAACGTTGCTTGCGCGCCAAATAGCGGCGATAGCGTTCCTCGGAAACCAAACCGACTTTTTTGCCCTTTTCCGTCAAGCGGAAATCGGCATTGTCCTGCCGCAAACAAATGCGATGTTCGGCGCGCGAAGTCATCATGCGGTAGGGTTCGTCCGTGCCTTTGGTCACGAGATCGTCGATGAGTACGCCGATATACGCTTCGTCGCGGCGCAGGACGAGGGGAGCTTCTCCGCGGAGCTTCAACGAGGCGTTCAAGCCTGCCATAAGCCCTTGCGCGGCGGCTTCTTCGTAGCCCGACGTGCCGTTGATCTGCCCTGCCGTGTATACGCCCTCTACCTTTTTGAATTCCAAAGTGGGCAATACGTCCAGCGTGTCGATACAGTCGTATTCGATTGCGTAGCCGTAGCGGACGATATCCGCGTGCTCCAATCCGACGACGGAGGCGTACATTTTTTGTTGCACGTCATGCGGCATAGACGTGGACATGCCCTGCACGTACAGCTCGTTCGTGTTCGTGCCCTCGGGTTCGAGAAATATCTGATGTCGTTCTTTGTCTTTGAAACGAACGACTTTGGTTTCTATGGAGGGACAATAGCGCGGTCCCGTGGAACGAATCGTGCCGTCATAAAGCGGAGAACGATCGAGATTATCGAGGATAATCTCATGCGTGCGCGCATTGGTGTACGTCAGATAGCAGGGGCGTTTGTTTTCGGGCGGCGCGTCGTGGAGAAAGGAAAACGGGTAAATATCCTCGTCGCCGTTTTGTATTTCGCAACGGGAAAAATCCGCCGTGCGCGCGTCTATACGCGCAGGCGTTCCCGTTTTGAAACGGCGTATACGGAAGCCGAGCTTTTGCAGACTTTCCGTCAACAGCGTGGCAGGCATGAAGCCGTTCGGACCGGAGCTGCGTACGACGTTGCCCGTAATCGTTTGACTGTTGAGATATACGCCCGTACAGATTACGACGGCTTTGCAGGGGATAACGCCGCCGTGCGCGGTCTTTACGCCGCAACAACGCCCGTTCTCCGTGAGAATTTCCGCCGCTTCCGCCTGTATAATGCGTAAATTTTGCGTGTTTTCCAACACCGCTTTCATGGCGGCGTGGTAGGCGTTTTTATCCGATTGCGCGCGTAAGGACTGCACCGCCGCGCCTTTGCCGACGTTCAGCATACGCATTTGTAACGCCGTATCGTCGGCGACGATGCCCATTTCTCCGCCGAGCGCGTCGATTTCGCGGACGAGATGTCCTTTCGCCGTGCCGCCTATCGAAGGATTGCAGGGAAGAAAGGCTATGCTGTCGAGGTTGAGCGTAAGGAGCAGGGTGCGTATGCCCGTGCGCGCCAAAGCCAAAGCGGCTTCGCAACCGGCGTGCCCTGCGCCGATTACCGCCGCTTCCGCGGAATATTCTAAAAATTCGTGCGTGTTCGTCATAATTTCGATACTCTTTTTGCGGAAGAAAAGCCTTTGCGGTCGGGCGAAAGGCTTTTTTCCGTTTCGGTTATTTTTTAAGGACGATATTTTTAATGTCGTCGATTTCTTTGGCGATGCGGTCGTTTAAGGAAGCCAATTTTTCCATTTTATCCCGAGCGTACATAATGGTCGTGTGGTCTCTGCCGCCGAGAATGTTGCCGATGGAAACGAGGGGAAGGGAGAGCATTTCGCAAAGCAGGTACGCGCAAATTTGTCGCGCTTTGACGACATCGGCTTTCTTGCCTTTTCCGATCAAATCCTCGCGCGATTGCTTGAAATAGGCGCAGATTGCATTGACAATCTTATCGGGCGTTACGTCCTCCTGTTCCTCCGGTTCGCTGACCGATTCGTTAAGTGCGCGTTTGGCGAGCAACAGAGAAATCGGTTCTTCGTGGAGCTTGCTGGCGAACAGCACTTTGGTGAGTCTGCCTTCCAGTGTACGCACGTCGTGCCCCGAATCGCGCGCCAAAAATTCCAATACGTCGTCGGGCATGGGGCATTTCCGTTCGATTGCCTTGCGTTTTAATATGGCGATTTTCGTTTCGGTGTCGGGCGGTTGCACGTCGGCAATCATGCCCCCTTCGAAACGAGTGCGCAGACGTTCTTCGAGCGTCGCGATTTCTTTCGGCGGACGGTCGGACGTCAAGACGATTTGCTTGTTTTGCGCGGACAGCTCGTTAAAGGTATGGAAAAATTCTTCCTGCACCTGCGTTTTGTTCTTTAAAAACTGAATATCGTCGATCATCAATACGTCTACGTTGCGATAGTGCAGACGGAATTTCGCACCGCTTTTTTGTGCGATGGAATCGATAAATTCGTTCAGGAAATTTTCGCAAGTGGTATACAGCACTTTCTTTTCGGGAAAATGCAGATTGATATGGTTTGCGATGGCGTGCATGAGGTGCGTTTTGCCCAAGCCCGATTCTCCGTAGATGAAAAGGGGGTTGAAGGCTTCTCCGGGGTGCTCCGCCACCGATTTTGCCGCCGCGTAGACGAATTTGCTGCCCGAACCCGTGACGAAAGAATCGAAGGTGAAACTCTTGTTGATGGGGGAAGATTGGAAGCTTTCCGAGGCGTCCTCTTCGTAGTCCATGCTGAATTCTTCGCTGCCGTCCACGACGAGGCGGAAATCCTTCACGCCGAGATCGCACGACGTCATCGCGTCGCGGAGCTTGTCCGCGTGCTTTTTCATGATTGTCGTCGCGCCGAGCGGCGTTTCCGCTTTCAGCACGAGCACGCGTCCGACGATGTCTATCGGTTCTAACGTTTTGATATAGGTATTGTAGGAAATGGGGGAGACGAGCTTTTGCACCCGTTCGCCTATCTGTTTCCAAATAAATTGAAGCTGTGAATTTTCTGCCATGATCGTTTCCTCGGATAAATTTTTTGCTTGACCGCTCGTAAGGTTGTCTTTTCTGAAAAATTTTGCTATAATTATCTATAATTATAATACAAATTTCGCGGAAAGAAAAGCGATTTCGGCGGTTTTTTCGAGGATTATGAAAATAAAAAAATTATTTCTGCAAAATTTCAGAAATTACGAGCGTGAAAACTTCGTTTTCGACGACGGATTGAACGTGCTTTTCGGAAAGAACGCGCAGGGGAAAACCAATTGCGCGGAGGCGGTTTTTTATCTTTGCACGGGCACGTCGCTGCGTATTCGGCACGATAAACAGCTTATCCGTATGGGCGCGGAGAGTGCGCGCATCGTCGCGGAAACGGAAAATCGTTACGGACGGGTGGAGATCGAGGCGAATATTTACGAAAACAAACGGGAAATTCGCGTAAACGGCGCGAAGATCGCGCGCAACGCCGACCTTATGGGGCATATAAACAGCGTGTTCTTTTCCCCGGGGGAATTGCGCCTGATACAGGACGGACCGGACGAGCGGCGGCGGTTTATGAATATTTCCATCTCGCAAACTTCGTCCGCCTATTACACCGCGCTGTTGCGGTATAATAAAATTCTCGACCAACGAAACACGTTGCTGAAAAACAAGGACGCGTCCTTGATTTTGGATACGTTGCCCGTTTGGGACGAACAGCTTTGCAAATACGCGGCGATCGTCGTGCAAAAGCGCGCGGCGTTTTTGGACAGGCTTTCTCCGTTTGCGAAAGAGTATCACGCTTTTCTCACCGACGGCGCGGAGGAGCTTGTCGTCAAGCCCGATCGGCGTTATGTCGGCACGGAAACGGAAATCGCGCAGACGCTGTTGCGGCGGCTGGAAAATAACTACGAAAAGGATTTGCGGTTGGGCTTTACCACGGTAGGACCGCACCGCGACGATTTGGACGTGGAAATCAACGGCGCGGACGCGAAATCGTACGCTTCGCAGGGGCAAACGCGTACTGCCGCGCTTGCCATGAAACTTGCCGAAGTACGGATTTTCGAAGAGCTTTCGGGCGAGCCGCCCGTGTTGATTCTCGACGACGTGATGAGCGAGCTGGATTTGCCGCGCCGAAAGAAGTTATTGAAATGTATTTCGGAGTTGCAAACATTGCTTACCTGCACGCACGCGGAACGGGTGCTATACGGCGCGGAGTGTAAAAAAATCCGCATAGAGGGCGGAAAAATCAAGGAGGAAAAGCGATGAGAGCCGATTTGCATTTACACAGCATCTATTCGGACGGCGTGCACACGCCCGACGAAATTTGTCGGCGTGCGCGGCAAAACGGGTTGCAACTGCTTTCGATTACCGATCACGACACGATGCTCGGTTTGGAGGATAAGCGCGCTTGCGCGAAGAAGTACGGGCTGGCTTACGTCGCCGGGTGGGAAATTTCCGCGTACGAAAAGGGCGTGCAGGTGCACGTTTTGGGGTACGGGTGCGCCATGAACGCGGCGTATGAAAAATTCATCGCGGAGCGTATCGTCGCGGCGAAAGCGCGCGCGGAGGATCGTGTGGAAAAATTGCGCGCCGTCGGCATTCCCGTCACCATGGAAGAGGTGCTGGCGGAGCGGAAAAATCCCGCCGCGCCGTTGCATACCATGCACGTGGGGCGCGCCGTCGCGAAGCGCACGGGCTTGCCCGAGGATGAAGTGTACAAACGCTACCTCGGGTGGGGTATGCCGGCATCGTCGGACATCGGCAGACCTACCCCCGAAGAAGCCGTCGATTGCATACATGCTTTGGGCGGCGTTGCCGTTTTGGCACACCCCGGCAGGATTACCGTGCCCGAGGAGGCGCGTCTGCGTTTGATAGAGCGGCTGACGGCGTACGGCGCGGACGGTATAGAAGCGGTGTATTCTACGCATACTGCGGAGGAAACGGCGTTTTTTCTTGATTTTGCAAAACGCAACGGGCTGTTGGCGACGGGCGGTTCGGATACGCACCGTTTCGGCGGAGAACGGGAAATCGGCGATCCGAAGTTTTACGCTTCGGAAGCGTTGCTTGCGCGGCTTGCGGAGAAAATAGACTAAGCCCGTACATAGAGGGACGGGAATATGAAAATATTACGGAAAAGGGTATTCGCGCTCCTGCTTTGGGGCGCGTTTTTCTTTATCGCGACGGGCTTTTCGCGCGGCGTAAACGAAGCGGCGGCGACGGGGGCGGACAGTGCCGACGGAGCGGCTTCGTTTGCCTGTCGACTGTCGGCATATACGACCTACTTTAATCAAAACGAAGGGGGCAGGTGTGCGAATATCGCCATAGCGGCTTCGCTTATCGACGGCGTGACGGTGCAACCGTACGGCACGTTTTCCTTTAACGCGACGGTGGGAAAACGCACGGAGGAGGCAGGTTTTCAGTCGGCGAAGATTATCTTAAACGGAGAGTATGCGCAGGGTGTGGGCGGCGGCGTGTGCCAAGTCAGCACGACGCTGTATAACGCGGCGTTGAAATCGGGGCTGGCTGTGACGGAATGGCACGCGCATTCCCTTGCCGTCGGCTACGTCGCTCCCTCGCGCGACGCCATGGTTTCTACGGAAAGCGATTTGAAATTGCAAAACGTTTACGCCTTTCCCGTGCGGCTGGTGTGCACCCTCGGAAAAAATTGGGTGAAAATCGCTTTTTTCGGGGCAAAAGAGGGGTACAGGTACGAGTTGAACGCAAAAATCGTAGAACGAATATCGCCTCCTGCGCCCATTATTCGCTACGGAGAAAAAGAGGAAACGTTGCGCGCGCCGAAAGAGGGGGTGAAAAGCGAGCTGTATTTGGAGTGCTACCAAGGCGCGACGTTGCTTTATAAAAAACGCTTGCGAAAGGACGAATATTTGCCCGTGCAGGCGATTCTCGGCAAAAAAGTTGCCGCTACGACAAATTAAATAGTCGCGAACGCTTGTCTTTTAAGAAAAAAACTGTTATAATAACTGGTATAATAGTGTAGTGCATGCGCGTGGAAACGTCGAAAGACGGGAAGCGGCTTTGCGTGCGTAAAGGCAGGTTATCATGGATAGACTTCGTTTGAAGGAACTTAACGAAAACTTTTCCGCGTACGACGGCAAGACTGTCGTCGTGGCTGGCTGGGCAAGGACGATCCGCGATTCTAAGGCGTTCGGCTTCATCGAATTGAACGACGGGAGTTGTTTTAAGAATACGCAAATCGTGTTCGAACGGGAAAATTTGGAAAATTACGACGTCATCGCAAAGGAGAACGTCGGTTGCGCGTTGATCGTCAAGGGGCGCGTCGTCGTAACGCCCGAAAATAAACAGCCGTTCGAGATCAAGGCGGCGGAAATTACGGTGGAGGGCGAGTCTACGCCCGATTATCCCTTGCAGAAAAAGCGGCATTCGGTGGAGTTCTTGCGCGAGATCGCCTATCTTCGTCCGCGCACCAATCTTTTCGGGGCGGTGTTCCGCATTCGCAGCGAGGCGGCGATCGCCATTCATAAGTTTTTCAACGAGCAAGGCTTCGTCTACGTCCATACGCCCATTTTGACGGGCAGCGATTGCGAGGGCGCAGGCGCGATGTTTCAGGTGACGACTTTGGATCTGGACGGCTTGGCGAAAGGCAAAAAAGTCGATTATAAAGAAGACTTTTTCGGCAAACGTGCCGCGCTTACCGTGTCGGGACAGCTGAACGCGGAAACGTACGCCATGGCGTTCGGCAACGTGTACACGTTCGGACCGACTTTCCGCGCGGAGCATTCCAATACGGCGCGCCACGCGGCAGAGTTTTGGATGATCGAGCCGGAGATGGCTTTCTGCGATTTGGCAGGGGACATGGACGTTGCGGAGGCGATGGTGAAGTACGTCATCGACTATGTTTCCGAAACCTGCAAGGACGAGCTGAACTTCCTCAATCAATTCGTGGACAAGGGGCTTTTGGAACGCTTGAAGAACGTTTCGGAAAACGCGTTCGTGCGGCTTAGCTATACGGAAGCGATAGAAATCTTGAAACAAAACGCCGATAAATTCGACGATAAAAATATTTTCTGGGGTAAGGATTTGCAGAGCGAACACGAGCGTTTCCTCACCGAACAGGTGTATAAGAAACCCGTATTCCTCACCGACTATCCGAAGGAGATCAAAGCGTTCTATATGAAGCAGAATCCCGACGGGAAAACGGTGGCGGCGGCGGATCTTCTCGTGCCCGGCATCGGGGAGTTGGTCGGCGGCTCGCAAAGAGAGGACGATTACGAAAAGTTGGTGCAACGCATTCGGGAATTGGGCATGAACCCCGAAGATTATGCTTGGTATTTGGATTTGCGCCGTTACGGCGGAACGACGCACAGCGGTTTCGGCTTGGGTTTCGAGCGCATGATCATGTATTTGACGGGCGTTTCCAACATTCGCGACGTGCTCCCGTATCCGCGTACGTTCGGTGAATTGAATTATTAAGGCGAGCGCGAGCGACAGGAGAAAATACAATGGTCAAAATAGCAATAGACGCGATGGGCGGCGATTTCGCGCCCGAACAGCAAACGCTGGGGGCAGTGCGCGCTCTCAACGCGGATAAGGAGCTGTATGTCATACTTTGCGGCGACGAACCGCAAATTCGGAAAATTCTCGACGGTTGCCGCTATGACGCTGCGCGATTGGAGATCGTGCATACGACGGAAGTCATCGACATGAACGAAGTGCCGACGAAAGCGGTGAAAACGAAGAAAGATTCTTCCACCGTCGTGGCGTTTCGTCTGTTGAAAGAGGGCAAGGCGGACGGCTTGGTTTCCTCCGGTTCTACGGGGGCGGTGTTGACCGCCGGCGTGTTGCTCCTCGGCAGGCTGAAAGGCGTTTCTCGTCCCGCGCTCTGCCCCATCGTGCCCAACGCTAAGGGTACGGGCACGTTTTTGTGCGATTGCGGCGCAAATTTGGAATGCAAGCCCGTCAACCTCGTACATTTCGCCGTGATGGCAACGGCGTACGCGCAAGCCGCTTACGGTATGGAAAAACCGCGCGTGGGGCTTTTGAACAACGGCACGGAAGACCATAAAGGGCTTGCGTTACAACAAGAAGTAAACGCGCTTTTGAAAGCGTTGCCTTGTATCGAATACGCAGGCAACGTCGAGGGCAGAGAACTGATGTACGGCGATATCGACGTATTGGTGGCGGACGGTTTCACGGGAAACATTGCCATGAAGGCGGTGGAAGGTTGCGGCAAGGCGATCAGCGGTATGCTGAAAAAGGAATACAAGCGCAATCTTTGGACGAAAATCTGCGCGTTGCTGTCGGGCGGCGTGTTAAAGAACGTCAAACGGGACATGGACTATGAAAAGTTAGGCGGCGCGATGTTTTTGGGGCTTAGCAAAGTCGTCGTGAAAGGACACGGCAATTCCAAGGCGTACGGTTTTTCGGTGTGTATCGAGCAGGCGGCGAACGCCGTGCGCGGCAACATGGTGCAAAAGATCGGCGATATGCTGGCGAAGAGCTTGACGAAAACGGCGGAGACGGAGGAATAACATGGCGTTTCCCGTTTCGGAGATAGAGGCGCGTATCGGCTATACTTTTCGTAATGCCGCATTGTTGCAAGAGGCGTTTACGCATTCCACCTACGCCAATCGGTACGGCGGCGCGAACAACGAACGGCTGGAATATCTCGGCGATTCGGTATTGCAGCTTATCGTTTCCGAACGATTGTACGCGCTTATGCCGACGGCGGCGGAGGGCGAACTTACGCAGGAACGACAGCAGGTCGTTTGCGAGGACGCGTTGGACAAGGCTACGCGCGCGCTGGGCATAGAGCGGTATTTGTTGGCGGAGGGCGGCAAATCGAACATCGGGAAAAAGACGGTGTCGAGTTTGTTCGAGGCGTTGACGGCGGCGATTTATTTGGACGGCGGCTACGATGCGGCAAAGCGGTTCGTGGAGCGGCACGGCGCGTCGGAAAAATCGGACGAAACGACGAATTACAAAGGCATGTTGCAAGAAGTATTGCAAAAGGACGGACAAGAACCGCCCGTATATACCGTAAGCCAAAGCGGAAAGAGCAACGCGCCGCAGTTCCTTGCGGCGACGACGGCAAACGGGTTCACCGCAACGGGCTTCGGAAAAACGAAACGCGAAGCGGAACAGGCGGCGGCAAAGTCGCTTTTGGAAAAGCTTGGCAAAAACAAATAAAGAATTTATTATCACGAGAGGTGCATTTTGGACTTAAAAGAAATACAACTCGTCGGCTTCAAATCTTTCGCCGACAAAACGACGGTTCGCTTCGAAGACGGCGTAACCTGTATCGTCGGACCGAACGGTTGCGGCAAGAGCAACGTTGCGGACGCGGTGCGCTGGGTGCTCGGCGAACAATCGGCAAAGCAGCTTCGCGGATCGAATATGCAGGACGTTATTTTCGGCGGTACGCTGGAAAGAAAGCCGCAATCCTTTTGCGAAGTAACGCTCGTATTCGACAACGAGCGGCACATTTTCCCCACGCTGGACACGGCGGAGGTCGCTATGACGCGCCGTTTGTATCGCACGGGCGAGAGTAAATATCTCGTCAACGGGCAACCGAGCCGCTTAAAGGACATCGTTACGCTTTTCCACGGTATCGGGCTGGGCAAAGAGGGCTATTCGATCATCGGGCAGGGCAAGGTGGAGCAGATCATGAACGCTCGCCCCGAAGATCGTCGCTTGATTTTCGAAGAAGCGATGGGACTTATGGTGTACAAGCAGAGGAAACAGGAGGTCGAACGCAAGCTCGAAGACTCCAACTCCAACTTGTTCATTTACCGTCAGCGTATCGACGAGGCAGAGCGGCGTTTGGGGCCGTTGGGCAAGCAGGCGGCTGCCGCCAAGGAATACAACGAATATTCCGAAGCCTTGAAAACCAACGAGGCGAACACGTACATATATCGCTATGAAAACGCCGAGGGAGAGAAGAGCCGTTTCAAAAAGGACATCGCCTCCATTTCGGACAAGATTATTTCGCTGAATACGCAGATAGAACGTATCAATCGCAAGCTGGACGGCAATCGCGATCGTATCGGCATGGCGGACGCCCGTTTGACGGAACTCAACGACAAGCGCGTGGAATTGTCCGTCGGTAACGAGCGTAAAGACGGCGAATTAAAGCTCGCGAGGGAGCGTATTAAAACCTACCGTTCGCAGATAGAAGCGGCGACGGAACTGCTCGCGGCGAGCAAGACGCGTATCGGGGAGATCGACGACGAGCTCGCGCTTACCGAGCGGAAGAACGGGGAAGCCGAAAAGCGGCTTTCCGAGTTGGAAACGCAAATCGAGGTGTTGCGCGCCGCCGTCAACGAGTTGGATAAGAAAATCGGCGTGTTTGAAAAACTTTCGGACGAAAACCGCCTTAATCAGCTTTCTACGGCGGACGAAATCTCCAAGTTGAAGGAGAACCTCGGTACGCTCGCCGCGCGCAAAGAAGCGGCAAAAGAACGCTTAAACGAGCTTTCTGCGGCGTTGAAGCGTACGCAGGAACGCAAGGAACGGCTTTCGGACGAGCTGGTTTCCGTCCGCAAGGACTTGAAGAGCTTGCAAAATCTCACTTCGGGCGGCACGCGCGCGTTGGAAGAAAAGCAAGAGGAAGCGCGCGAAATGCAGCTCACCGTCAACGATTTCAATCAAGAGCTGTTCAACGCCAACGGGCAGTTGGCTTCCCTGCGCGAAAATTTGGAAATGTACGTCAGTTTGAAAAACCGTTTCGAGGGGTATAAGGAATCGGTTCGACGTTTGTTGTCCGTCGCTAAGACGAATACGGAGCTTTCCAAGCATTTGCACGGTGCGCTTGCGGACGTCGTATCCACCGACCAACGCTACGAAACGGCAATCGAAACGGCGTTCGGCGGCGCAATGCAGAACGTCGTCACCCCTTCCGCCGACGACGCGCGCTATCTCATCGAATATTTGAAACGCACCAACGGCGGTATCGTCACGTTCCTGCCCGTATCGAGCATGCGTCCTCGTCCCGACTCGCGCGAAATTCGTCGCGCTTTGGACGAACGCGGCGCGATGGGCTTGGCGACGGAATTGGTGCATTACGACGAGTATTATTACAACGTCGTCAGCAATTTGTTGGGTAACACGTTGATTTGCGACAATATCGCCAACGCTACGGCAATCGCGAAAAAGTACGGCAATCTGTTCAAGATCGTAACGCTCGACGGCGACACCGTTTCGACGAGCGGTGCAATGACGGGCGGTAGCCGCGGCAGAGGTGCGGGATCGTTGCTTTCCAACGAGCGTAAAATTCAGGAATGCAAGGAAAACATCGCGCGCAAACAGAAATACATAGAAAAACTGAAAGCGGCGATCGCCGAGAGCGAAAAAGCGCGTAAAGAAGCCGAAGAAGCGGTGGAGGCTTTGCGCGAGAAGTATCAGGGCGCAAACAGCGAGATTGCCGGCTTGTTGCAACGGGAAAACGCACTCAGTCAACAACTTACCGAGGCGGAAAGCGACGAGGCTACGTATGCGGCGGCGTTGGAGGATTGGAAGCGGAAGCTGGAAGAATTGCAGTTCGAAGAAGCCAATTCCTCGCTCAGCGAAGAGCAGATTCAATCCCGTCGGCAGGACGCCGAAAGGCAAATCGCCAACCAACGCAGTCAATGCGAGCAATTCAAAGAGGAGCGCGCGGAAAAGAGCAAGCTCCTGCGCGAAGCGGAGGTGGAATACGCCGCGCTCGGTTCGCAACGGGAAAAGCAAAAGGAAAACGCGTTGCGGTTGACTTCGGAAAAGGAAGAGCTCGTAAAACGGATTTTGGATACGGAGTACGAACGGACGGAAACGGAAACCCGTTTGAAAGGCTTGGAAGCCGAAGCCGCGGAGAAAGAGCTTACCGAAGAGGAAAAGGCGGCGGTGGAGGCGATTGTTTCCGAAATCAACGATTTGACGAAGGAAAAGGAAACGCTCAACGCCGAAAACACGGGCTTGGAAGAAGAACGCGCAGGCTTGCAGGAAACCTTGACGAAGAGTTCGGACAAGCGGTATAAATGCGAGATCGAAATCAGTAAAATCGACACCAAC
>CAYWML010000008.1:0-31586 GCA_964459515.1 uncultured Clostridia bacterium
TTCTCCACGGAATGCGCGTCGTGCGCCTTCGACGAACCCGTCGCACCGCCGCAACCGTCCCTGCCCGTTTCTCCGCCGAGCAGAATAATCGCGTCACCTGCAACGGGCTTTGCGCGATACACTTGCTCCTTTCTCGCGCCGCCGACGACGAACCCCGTTTCCAAGCGTTTGGCTTTATAGCCCTCGTGATAGACTTCGTCCACAAGTCCCGTCGCCAAACCGATCTGATTGCCGTACGAAGAGAAACCTGCCGCCGCGCGTTGCGTGATTACGCGTTGCGGAAGTTTTCCCGTCAAGGTATCTTCCAAGCGTTCGCGCGGATCTGCCGCGCCCGTAACGCGCATGGCTTGATAGACATACGTTCTGCCGCTGAGCGGATCTCGAATCGCGCCGCCGAGGCAGGTCGCCGCGCCGCCGAACGGCTCGATTTCCGTCGGGTGATTGTGCGTTTCGTTTTTGAACATGATAAGATAGGGCACGCGCTCCCCGTCCAATTCCGCCTCTATCTCTATCGAACAAGCGTTGATCTCGTCCGAAACGTCCAAATTATCCAATTTACCGTCCTTTTTCAGCTTCTTTGCGGCAATCGTCGCCAAGTCCATTAAACAAGGGTATTTATCGGGGCGCGCGCCGTTCAGCTCGGCGTACAATTCTTCGTAGAGGCGGTACGCTTGCTTTATCGCAGGATTTTCCGAAGTGATCTCTACTTTTTTAAGCTCCGTCGCGAAAGTCGTATGCCGACAATGATCCGACCAATAGGTATCGATGACCTTCAACTCCGTTTCCGTCGGATCGCGCTTTTCTTCGCGGAAATAATCGCGCACGAACGCCAAATCGCGCACGCTCATGGCAAAGCCGACGGCGGCGTGATAAGCGGCAATCTCCTCGTCCTTCCAATCAATAAACCCGTCAAGCGTCCGCACGGACGCAACGGCAACCGTCTCTCGCGCGAGCGTTTTCGGCTTCTCGAAGCCCACTTCCTCGCTTTCCACGGGATTGACGATATGTTTTTTTATAGCGGCAAGCTGTTCGTCCGTTACCCCTTTCACCATGTATACGCGCGCGCATTTTACAAGTGGCCGCGTTTTTTTTGTCAACAACTGCACGCACTGCGCCGCGCTGTCGGCTCGCTGATCGTATTGTCCCGTCAAATAGCTGACGGCAAACGCCTTATAGCCGTCGGGGATTTCCACGTTTTCAAGATACACTTCGTCCACGGGCGGCTCGGAAAATACCGTACCGAGCGAAGCGCGCAGCTCCGCCTCCGTCAAGCCTTCGACGTCGTAGCGCAACAGCAGGCGAAAATCCTCCGTATCGATATGCAACAAAGCGCGAATATCCGTCGCTTCCTTCCTTGCCTGTACGTTGTCTTTCTTTTCCACAAAAATTCTGTAAATCATACCCGTCATTCCTTTGCAATATCTCTGTATTTTATGCCGATGTCCTTTCTGTAATACATACCCTCGAAATAGATTTTTTTCGCGTTGGCATACGCCTTTGCGCGCGCCGCCTCTAACGTTTCTCCGCAAGCCGTAACCCCTAAAACGCGTCCGCCGTTCGTCAAAAGCCGCCCGTCTTTTCTCGTCGTACCGGCATGATAAAGCAACACGTCCTCGTCCAAATCGCCGATTGTGATTGCTTTGCCCTTTTCATACCGTTCGGGATAGCCGCCGCTGGATAACACCAAACATACGCACGCCCCGTCTTTCCAAGCGACGTCCGTTTCGTCCAAGCGTTCGTCTACAATCGCCTCGAGAATATCCAAAAGATCGGTTTTCAGCATGGGAAGCAACACTTGCGTTTCCGGATCGCCGAAGCGCGCGTTATATTCGATGACCTTATACCCGTCTTTCGTTTTCATCAGCCCGAAATACAACACGCCTTTGAATTTTCTGTTTTCCGCGTTCATCGCATACACGGTAGGGAGCATTATGCGTTCGAGCACTTCTTTTTTTGCCTTTTCGCCAAAGAAAGGCGCAGGAGAAAACGTCCCCATACCGCCCGTATTCAAACCCTCGTCGCCGTCCAGCGCGCGTTTATGATCGCAACTCGTCAACATGGGTTTTATCGTTTTTCCGTCGGTAAACGCGAGACAGGACACCTCGGGACCTTCCAAAAATTCTTCCGCGACGATCGTATTGCCCGCCGCGCCGAATTTTCTTTCCAACATCATGGAGCGCACCCCTTCGCGCGCCTCTTCCCTCGTTTTGCATATCAACACGCCTTTGCCTAGCGCGAGTCCGTCCGCTTTTAACACCACGGGTAAAGCGAACGTTTCCGCATACGCCGCCGCCTTTTCGTAGTCCGAAAAGACCTCGTACGCCGCCGTCGGTATACCGTACTTTCGCATAAGAGATTTGGAAAAGGCTTTGCTTGCCTCTATGGCAGCAGCCGCCTTGCTCGGTCCGAACGCGCGATGACCGCGCCGCTCCAACTCGTCCACCAACCCGAGCGCGAGCGGATCGTCCGGCGTGACGACGGTAAGTCCCACGTCCGTATGCCCGTCCACCCAATCGCCGACGGCTTTCACGTCGCAATAATCGACGTCTACGCATTCGGCAAGTTCGGCTATGCCTGCGTTTCCCTTCATGGCGTAAATTTTATCCACGCGCGGCGATTTTTTCAGCGCGCACACGACGGCGTGTTCTCTGCCGCCGTTGCCTATCACCAAAACGTTCATACTTCTTCCTTTTCCTCGTGAACGCATACCTGCCGCCCACGTTTTTCTATTTTTCCTTCGCAAAGCAAGCGCACGCAATGAGGCAAAAGTTCGTGTTCCGCCGCCAAGACGCGCCGTTGTAACCCTTCGGGCGTATCCCCGAACAAAACGGGAACGACGCGTTGCGCGATGATCGCGCCGCCGTCCACATTCGCTTCCACGAAATGCACCGTCGCGCCGCTCACCTTTACGCCGTATTCTATCGCCGCGGCATGCACGCGCAAACCGTAGTACCCCACGCCGCAAAAGGCAGGGATCAACGAAGGGTGAATATTGACGATCGCGTTCTCGAACGCCTTTATAAACGAAGGCGGCACGATTTTCAACCAACCCGCCAAAACGACATACGAAACGTCCTCCGCCCGTAAAAGCTCCGCAACGCGCGCATAAAACGCCTCTTCCGTTTCCGCAGTTTTATCGAAAACGATTGTTTTTATGCCGTGCACCTCGGCGCGCTCCACTGCGCCGATCTTGGATTTGGAAGCCACGAGATAGGCGATTTCGCAAAATTTTTCACGCTCGTTGGCGTCGATGATCGACTGAAAATCCGTGCCGCCGCCCGAAGCGAATACCGCTATTTTTTTCATAACCGTTCCGTCCGTCACTTAAAAAGCACGCGTTTTTCTCCGGCAACGGTTTTGCCGAGAAATACGACTTCCTCGCCCGTAGACCGCAACGCCGCGACTGCCGCATCCGCAACTTCGGGCGCGACGCACACCACCATGCCGATACCCATATTAAACGTATTGTACATCTGCTCGTCCGAAAGCCCTGCGCGCTTTTGCATTACGCGGAATACTTTCGGCAATTCGTACGAATGCGTATCGATCTCCGCCGCAACCCCCTCGGGCAAAATTCTCGGAATATTTTCGATAAAGCCGCCGCCCGTTATATGCGCAATCCCCTTGACAGGAACGCTTTCCAGCAAATGCAAAATACTCTTTACGTAAATGCGCGTAGGCTTTAACAAGACTTCGGCAGGCGTTGCGCCAAGCTCCTCGTCATAGCGTTCCAACGCGGCTTTATCGCTGTCGCCGAACAGTTTCCGCACAAGGGAATAGCCGTTGGAATGCACCCCCGTCGAACGCAAGCCGAGCAATACGTCGCCTGCCTGAATATTTTTGCCGTTTATCACCTTTTTCTTATCGACGATACCGACGGCAAAGCCTGCCAAATCGTACTCGCCGTCCGGATAGAAATCGGGCATTTCCGCCGTTTCGCCGCCGATAAGCGCACAACCAGCCTGTCTGCACCCCTCCGCAATGCCTTTCACGACCTCTGCCTCCGCTTCGGGATAGAGTCTGCCGCAAGCGTAATAATCGAGAAAAAACAACGGCTTCGCGCCTTGACAAACGATATCGTTCACGCACATCGCCACCGCGTCGATACCGATCGTATCGTGTTTTCCGAGCACGAACGCATATTTCAGCTTCGTGCCTACGCCGTCCGTACCTGCCACGAGCACGGGTTCTTCCATGCGCTCCCCTGCAATCGAATAAAAGCCGCCGAACGCGCCGAGATCGCCGATGACGTTCGCGTTATACGTGGAGCGCACATGCTTTTTCATAAGCTCCACCGCCTTATACCCTCTCGTTACGTCTACGCCGCTGTCCTTATACGAAATCGCCATTATCTTTTCTCCTCGTTTATCCTTTTTTCGGAAATTTTACTATCGTATTTACTGCCTTCGTCGCACGTCGGCACGCCCGACGGATAGTTCCCGTCGAAACAAGCCGCGCAATAGCCTTTGCACGTCCCCGAAGCCGCTATTTCAAACACGCGTTCCAAGGGCAAAAACGCCACGGAATCCGCCCCGAACAACGCCGCCATTTCCTCCGCCGTATGTTTGCAAGCGATAAGCACGTCGCGCGAAGCGATATCCGTCCCGTAATAGCAAGGGTTGAGAAAGGCAGGTGCGGAAGACCGCACGTGTATCTCCGTCGCGCCTGCTTCGCGAAGCAATTTGACCACGCGTGCGCAAGTCGTTCCGCGCACGATGGAGTCGTCCACCAAAATCACGCGTTTCCCGTTCACCGTTTCGGAAACGGGGTTCAGCTTTATCCGCACTTTATCTTCCCGTACGTTTTGCCCCGGGTCGATAAAGGTTCTGCCTATGTATTTATTTTTAATCAAGCCCAAGCCGTACGGAATTCCCGAAGCTTCGGCATAGCCGATCGCGGCGTCGATCCCCGAATCGGGCGCGCCGATAACGACGTCGGCTTCCGTCGGATAGGTCTGCGCCAAAATCGCGCCCGCGCGTTTTCGCGCATAGTGCACCGAACAGCCTTCGACGACAGAATCGGGGCGAGCCGTATACAAATATTCAAATACGCAAAGGCTCTCCTTTGCCGTGCCGCAATGTTCGCGCAAGGAACGCACGCCGTCTTTGGAAAACACCACGATCTCGCCGGGCTCGATATCCCGTACGAAACGCGCCCCGACGGAAGACAACGCACAGCTCTCGCTGGCAACCACGTATTCCCCGTCGCTCCGCCGTCCGTAGCAAAGCGGCTTAAAGCCGTGTATATCGCGTGCGGCGATCAACTTTTGCGGCGACATGATAGCCAAAGCGTATGCGCCGCGAAGGGCGTACATCGCGCGAGAAACCGCCTCTTCGATCGAGGGCGCGGAGATGCGTTCGCCGATGATCGCGGCAGAAATGATCTCCGCGTCGTTGCAGGTATGAAAAATCAAACCGCGCAACTCCATTTCTTTTTTCAGTTCCTTCCCGTTGACGAGTCTTCCGTCCATGGAAATCGCCATACGCCCTTTGCTATGGTTGACGACAAGCGGTTCTGCGTTACTGCGTTCCTGCGTTGCCGTCGTGCCGTAACGCACGTTGCCGATCGCCATTTGCCCCAAGCCGAGCGAGGATAATGCGGCAGGCGTAAACACCTCGTTTACGATGCCCGAATCCTTATACGAATGAAACACGCCGTCGTCGTTGACGACGATTCCGCACGAAGCCTGTCCGCGATGTTGCAAGGCGTACAAGCCGTAATAAACGCTCGAAGCGACATTCGCCGTTTCCGTACCGAAAATCCCGAATACAGCCATATTTTCTCCTCCGCGCTCGGCTTATAAAATCGCCTGCAAAGCCGCGTCGTCCGCCTGAATCTTGCGCTTCATTTCTTCCTTATATTCCGCAAGCTTTGCCGACAGCTCCGCCGATTGTAACGCCAAGATCTGCGCGGCGAGCAAACCTGCGTTTTCGCCTGCGTTCACCCCGACCGTCGCCACGGGAATACCCGTCGGCATTTGCACGATGGAAAGCAAACTGTCCATGCCGCCCATCATGTCCGTTTTTACGGGCAACCCGATGACGGGCAACGTCGTGTACGCGGCGACCACGCCGCCGAGATGCGCCGCCTTCCCCGCCGCGCAGATCACGACGCCTAAGCCGCGCGCCTGCGCCGAACGCGCATACTCGTGCGCCGCCTCCGGCGTGCGGTGCGCCGAAATTACGCGCGTTTCCGTTTCCACGCCGAATTTTTTCAATACGTCGAGCGCAGGTTTCACCACGTCGAAATCCGACTTACTACCCATAATAATACCGACTTTTTGCATGCTTTCACCTCACGTTTTCGCGAATATAATAAATAAAGGAGTGCATATACGCATGCACTCCCGTTATTCCTCTTCTCGGACGAAAAGACTGCGTTTTGCGCCCCCGAAAACCGACGCCCCGCATTTTTTGCGTGCGAAAAACGTCTGTCCTGCTTTCGTTTGCCTGCGCTTCATGAAAAAGTCCTCCGTCGTCCTGCGTTTCTTCTATCGATTTTCCACCTTATTGTCTGCAATTCGCTCGTCGATCGGCATTTTATCCTCTGCCGACGCGGCAATACCTTGTTCGCGCAATCGCGAAATCGCTTATGCGTACTTGTATTATAACAAATAGCCGAAAAAAAAGCAAGTACTCGACGGCATTTTACAAGACTTTTTTCTTTCGCACGCGTAAAAGCCGCCGTTTGCCGCATACTGCTACCGTATAAAGAAAGGAGGATTTTTATGCCCGATACCGTAAACGCGCCCGTCCGCAAGGATTTTTCCGACCTCGTCGTATACGAAGTCTACGTACGCAGCTTTTGCGACTCCGACGGAGACGGCGTCGGCGATTTGAACGGCGTAACGGAAAAGCTCGACTATTTTCAAAACTTAGGCGTAAACGCCGTATGGCTGACGCCCTGCTATAAAAGTCCCGAACGCGACAACGGCTACGACGTCGCCGACTATTTGCAAATCGCCGAGAAATACGGCGGTTTTTCGGCGTTCAAGCGGCTTCGCGACGGCTTGCACGCAAGGGGAATGCGGCTGATTACCGATCTCGTATTCAACCATACCTCTTCCGAGCACGCATGGTTTGTGCAGGCGCGCTCCGCGCGCGACAACCCCTATCACGATTATTATATTTGGGCGGACAAACCCTTCAACGATTGGCAATCCGTCTTCGGCGGCAGCGCGTGGGAATACAACGAAGCCACCGACGAATACTACCTGCATTCTTTCGCCAAGGAACAGCCGGACTTGAATTGGGAAAACCCGTCCGTGCGAAAAGCTTGCAAACAAATCGCGGAATTTTGGGTCAAAAACGGCGTAGACGGTTTTCGTTGCGACGTGCTCGACTTTATCGCCAAAGACTTCGATAAAAACAAAATGCACGGCGGAGCGCACCTGCACGAATATCTGCAAGAACTGTTTTCGGGAGAGATTTTATCCGACGTTTTCACCGTGGGAGAATGTCAAACTTCCCTTCGCGAACTGCCCGATATTTGCGGAAAAAACCGCGGAGAATTGACGACGGTCTTTCAATTCGACCATTTCACGCTCGCAGGCGAGAACAAGTACCTGCCCCGTCCGTTTTCCCTATTCGACGTAAAAAATCTACTCGCGAAACAGCAGGTATTCGCGCAAGAAAACGACCTTTTGCTCACCCTCTTTACCGATAATCACGATCAGCCTTTTTTCCTTTCCAAAATCGGGGCGGGAGAAGCCTTTCGCTACGAAGCCGCCACGCTGCTTACCGCCATGTTTTTTCTGTTACGCGGCGTTCCGTTTTTATATCAGGGGCAGGAATACGGCAGAACCAATCCGTACTACGACGACGTATCCGCCTTTCAAGACGTCGAAAGCTTACACTATTACGCCGCCGAACGAAATAGCCCTTCTCCCGAAGCCGTCCTCCGCGCCTTAAACCGCGGCAGCCGTGACAACGCGCGCCGTCCGATGGCTTGGAACGGAGACGAAAAAACGGCTTTCGGTTTTACGACAGGCACACCGTGGTTGCGCACGCATTCACGCGCCACGACAATAAATGCGGAAGCCGATCTGCGCGCCGAAAAATCGGTATTTCGGTTTTATCGAGCCTTGCTTGCCTTGCGGAAACGTTCGTTTGCCGTCCTCCGAGGCGATTTTTGTGAAAGAACCGCCGAAGGGCAAAATGCGTTTTTGTACACACGCCGCTTCGGTAAAGAAACTATTCTCGTCGTATGCAATTTTGAAAACAGTCAAGAAATCGTCTATCCCGACGGCGCGACGAAAGAAAACTATCGCCTGATTTTATCGAACTACGCCGACGCCGTCCCCTTTTCTCGCCTACTGCGCCCCTACGAAGTCACCGTCTACGAACGATCCCCCAAGCCAATTTAGAGTTGTCACAAAATGCCTTCCTTCATTTCAAGGAGCGAAACGGTAATCTCTATATGCTTTCTTTTCGCCATAGGCGGAAAGAAAGCATATAGGCGTAATCCGCATTTTGCAATTTTATATAGCTGTCAAAAAGAGGAATTTCCGACAACGAAAACTCCTCTTTTACCGTCTATAAAAGCATTCCGAAACCTTAAACGAGCACGAACGTTTGCGTCGTCAAATGCGCATTCGGGCAAGCAATCGTCACGCGTTCTCCGTCTCGCGCGTATTCCGCCCGACGTTTTTTGCCGTCTTTCCGATCGATCGTCCAAATCTCCGAAAAATCGACATTCTGCATTTGCAAATCGGTGGCGGCAAAATCCTCCTCCGTGCTGTTGACGACAATCAACGTTTTGCGGTTACGCTGTCGATACAAATAAACGTACACGCCTGCATGGTTCGTATATACGAGTTCTTCCGAAGAAGCTTGCAAAAACGCTTTCAAAAGCGTCGTTCGCAAGTCGTGATATTGTTCGAAACAAACGTGATCGATAACGTACGGAATTACGAAAAAGTTCTTTCCGCGCATCGCCCCGACGCCGATCTTATTGCCGAGATAATCGTACACGAAAGACTGCGCGCCGCTCTCGTCCGCGTACTCTACCTTCACGTAGTCCCCTGCCTTGCCGAACGCCGTCGCGCGATAGCCGCGTTTTCCGTGGATTTCGATTCCGTCTTTCACCTGTTCGTAGCTATGCACATCGTGCTCCCCGACGTAGGTGCGATAGCCCGTCGCGCCGAACAAATGTCCCAAGCCGCGGTCTATCAAAATGCGCGCCGCGCCGCCCTCTAAAACGACGAAATTATCGGCAAAGAGCGAGACGAGTTGCGCCGCCGTAAAATTATACGCGTTGCCGCAACCGAGCGCAACGATTTTTCCGTGAAAACGCTTTTTCGTCGAAACCTTGCAATTCACGCCGAGCGACGTCAAATAAGCGTTAAAATGCGATTCGTCGGGGGTGAGATCGGAAAACTCCTTTATCGGCGCGTTGCGTTTATAAACGGTTTTTTCGTCCAACGGAAGAATCACCCCGTCCAGCTCGTCATAATCGAGCCGCAACCCAAGCACTCCGTTCAGATAGGGCGTAATCGCGCGCACGGCTTCGCCGTAACGGAAATTATCCGCAATGCCGTTCCCCACAAAATCGTAAATATCGTAGGTCATGCCTTCGATACAAAGCGGTATCGCCGATTCGAGCTGAAATTGCAAAAAGCGCGCTTCTTTCGTAAACGTATTAAAAGAGCCGTTCTCCAATTCGGGATACACGAGCGTTTTTTTCGGCAACAGCGCGCGACAATGAAAAGGCAAGCGGTTGAAAAACAAATAATACGTCTTTCCTGAAATCTCGTGATAACAAGGCAGATGCAATCTGTTTATCATCTCGCCGCCGCAAGCAAAACCGCGGTGCAAAGCGTGCCAATCGCGCCCCTCCAACGCGTGCATTTCGTGCATGGAGGACATCAACCCGATTTTCGTTCCCGTACCGAGCGCGGCAACTGCCTTTCCTATATCCGCGGCAAGGCTTGCCATGCACTCCCGATTGACGTCGAGCCACGCCTTTTTTACGCGCTTTTCGGGATTTTTACGGAACAGCCGATCGGTAAATTCCTCCCGCGTATACTTCGTGCCCAAGCGTTGATTATACTTTTGCATATGCAACGGGCAAAAACAACCGCCGAATTTCAAATCGCCGTGGTTGTGCAGACGGAAATCGTCCTCCACCCAAACGGTATCCGGTTCTAACGCACGAATGATATGCCCGTAAAATTCCAAAAAGTAAGTTTTCCAACGCTCGCAGAGCGGACAAGCGACCATTTCGCAACGATTTCCGTCATAATCGACTTGCGTAGTGAAATCTTGCCCTGCCTTCAACGGGCGACAACGATCCAAATGCCCCAGCTCTATCCACGGGTTCAAGCTCACCGAGATCCCCGCTTCGACAAACGCGGCTTTGGCTTTTTTCATGGTTGCCAGCCAAGGTTGCGCCTCTTCGATCGTCATGTGCCCTACGTTGTATTCCTCCGCGTTGATAAACAACATCACGTTGTCAAAACCGAATTTTTTGCAATACGCGACGACTTCGGCAATACGCTCGTCCTCGTAATGCTGCGGATAAAACTGTATTCTCAAACAATGCAAAAACTTCTTTTTCATTTCTCTTCTCCTTTCTCGCAAAACGCCTCGTCCGTCTCTTTCTTCTTATCCAAGCGAAACATACCCACAAAGATAGAAAGCAAGCTGAACGCCTCGCAACAAATAGCCCCGACGGACAAGGAAACGATATTATAAATCAACCACGACGGGGAACTGATAAGCCCCAAAAGTCTCGTCGTTTTCGCCGAACGACTGCGAAAAGCAATCGTCGTAGCCGTCATGCCGATAAGCGGCAAAAACTCCACGACGGCGTTGCCGAAAGTAAACGCCGTGCCGAACACCGTAAACGTAAGCAAATAAGACGCCGCGTAAACGACCTCAAAGCCGATAAGCCACCCGATATTGTCCGTTTTGAAAATATCTTTCCGCAAAAAAACGACGGCGCGGACAATCCCGACGGCGTTTAATAAGCCGCCCATGTACGCCTTTAACATAAAAAAGTGTACGGTGAACAACGCCGATCCGAACAGTTGAAAGGCAATAACCCCTTTCTGCTGTTTCTGTTGATAGGAAAAAATATTAAATGCCATCGCAAAGATACCGATGATCTGTGCCGCTATAACCATAGAACTCCTTTTTTCATTCGCTATAAAATATTATTCCGCGCTCATGCTTCGATTAAATTTTTACGGATTGCCTCGATTTCCACTTGCGTCAAACCGATTTGCAATAAATACGCTTCGCAGGCGTCTTTCAGCGAAACGTCCTCGCCGTCTTTCGCGCCGCACCGCAAAATATAGCGGAGCGTATTGCCGAGTTCGCTCGTTTTGCCGTAAATAATGCGCTCCGCGTCGTTGTTCCCGAAATCCGAACAACCGCTTTCCGAAAGGAAAGACAATTCGTAATCCATTTCGATATCGTCGCGAGAAACGCCGCACACGCCGAGCAAAAGCATCGCCACCATTCCCGTTCGATCTCTGCCGATGGCGCAATGGAAATACACGGGATAGTTCTCCGCTTCGGCAAACACGCGAAGCGCCGCCGCCAAATTTGCATAATTGTTCGCAACGTCCAGCCCTGTTTCGCCGCCCGTATAATACGGGCAGGCATATTGGAGGTAACGAACGTTCTTCCCCGCAGGAGAAACCGTTTCCGTTGTCTCCTCGGTCTTCCGCAAATCCAAATCGGTTTTTATGCCGTATTTTTCCGAAAAAGCCTTCTTTCCCGAAGCGGTAATCCCGTCAAGTTTCGCGCCGCGATAAACTATGCCTTGGCGAATTCGCTCCCCGTCCTCCGTGGCTTTGCCGCCGATGTCTCGCGTATTCGATACGCCGTCTATGTAAATCGTACGCGGCGTGTTTCCCGTCGTAAACGAAGCGATTTTCGACGAACGCGTTCCGTCCGAAACCTGCCAATAATACGTCGTATTCGTAAACAAGTCGGAAACGCGCAATCGCTCCGCAGAAGCCGTATACCGTACGGCGGCAGACAAATCCGCGTTTTGCGAAAGCGATACCGTATAAGAATCCGCTGAAATTTCCGCGCGCCATTCCAACACCAAATCTTTCATCGCATAAAAATCGCCCTTCTTCGCATACGGAATTACGCTACTGCCGCCCGACACGTAGTTTTTCGAAAGAGCGGATAAAGCTTCGCCGGCAATTTCGGCAACGCCCCCGTTCGTCGGCGAAAGAATTTCAATGCCGTCCGTCGAATTCGGAGTCAAATTGCACCCCGTTGCGACGTTCGCTATGCAAAACGCAGACAATCCCGTTGCAACGATTTTTGCGACTTTTTTCATAAGCGTTTATAATCTCCTTTTCATTTCGCAAGCATTATATCATCAAAACGCAGTTTTGTCAATATGGCAGTAACCTGTTTTTGAGTTTTTGACAGCAATTTTTAATAAAATGCCATACAAAAAAATCGCTTGCCGTTATACGCGTTGCCGCACGCCTGCAAAAAGCGAAAATTCCATAAAGAAAAAAAGTTTTTTTTGAAAAATCAAAGCGAACCACGCAAAAAAAGGTTGACATTCCTCCGAAGTTCTGCTATAATGTACACGTTTCCATGAAAATATTGCGTATATCGAGGTGTAGCGCAGTTGGTAGCGCGCTTGGTTCGGGACCAAGAGGCCGTGGGTTCGAATCCCGCCACTTCGACCAAAACGCGAACCCGAACTTGAACGGTTCGGGTTCGCGTTTTTTAACGACTTCGATTAAAAACTTCGTTAAGCGTAAGGAAACAATCTTTCAATCGGCTTTGCAGCTGTTCGGCTGTTTCATACGCGCCGTTTTTCAACCAAGCCGCAAGACAAGCGGATGTACACGCAGTCATGGTCATCATCAAATACGTCGTCGCTTCTTCGCTTAAAGATGCGTTCGGGAAGAAAAACGCCTTATTTTCGCCGAGATATTTCGAATGCGCTTCGTATAAAATATCCATACGATTGCAATCGACGATTGCTTCGAGCAAAGTTTTATTACGCATCCATGCTCGAATAAATTCCAATGCCCTTTCTTGCGGCGTAAAAGCATTCGTTTTTTCGTATTTACACCCGACTTCTTCAAAAACGCCATCACATAAATACGATAAAACATCTGCGGTATTGTCAAATAAACGATAAAAAGTGGCGCGTCCGACGTTTGCTTCTTTTTGCACGTCCGTCACCGTTATTTCCGTAAAATTTTTCTGCTTTAAGCAACCAAGAAGTCCGCCCCCTATTTTTCGAGCGGATTTTTTTGCTCTTTCGTCATTGGGAATATGATACATATTTTGCTCCTTTTGTTTCGCAACGAAAAATCGTCGTATAATCTTATTGTATCACAAAAACAGATATGATACAATAGTTTCACAAATATTTTTTTGAAAAGGAGCATTTTTATGGAAACGATTATTAACGTCTGGTTATCGATTTGGCTTTACGTAATGGTCGGCATCGGCATTTTTTTAGCGATAAAAATTTGGAAGAACCGTAAAACGTGGGATAAAATCAATGTTCTTTGCACTCTTGCGATCATCGTATTGATTCTCCACGTTCTCGAAGAATGGGTATTTCCCGGAGGTCTGCATTACTCGTATAATATCAGCCATGGTTCGACCGATCTTGCGCGATATCCCATGAACAGACTTACCGATATGATAACGAATTTCGGCGGCGTTATTCTCGGTTGCGCGGTTCTGAAATTTTGGGGCTTTCGCAAACCTGCCGGGATTGCGGTAATGTTATTTTCGGCATTCGAAGTAGTTATTCATATAATAATCGGCGTCGACTCGTTAAATACATTCGGAAAATACGGAATGCAAATTTTATATTCACCGGGGCTCGTTACTTCTTTATTCGGATTTTTGCCGATAACGATAGGGCTTGCGGTACATTTATTCAAGAAAGAAAACAGAGCGAATATAAAACAATGGGCAATGGCTGTGGTTGCGATGTTCGGTTTTTGTTTCTTGCTTATAAATCTTCCCGAAATGGTTCTCGGCAGCGAAAACAGCCCTTATACGTTCACCGACCGAGGATATTACGAACGATACGCAGAAGATTTTGAAAAAGACAACGATTATAAATATTTCGAACCGAACAGCGAAAAACAACAATAACAAATCGTTGCAAAAAACGACGAATTGTGTTATAATCGTTTTATCGATCGATAAAAAAAATTATATCGCAACAAGGAGCGATCGATAAATAGTCATGAAAAAGATTTTCGACAAAGGCGTTTTTCTCGCTATATTAGCCGCCGCCTTATACGCGCTCAACGCGCCGCTATCCAAAATTTTATTAGATTATATGCCGTCTACCATTATGGCAGGTTTTCTTTACATCGGGGCAGGGCTCGGTATGCTCGCGATCGCATTCGCGAAAAAATTACGAAAAAAGGATAAAACCGAAGCCAAATTGACCAAAGCGGAATTGCCTTTTACGCTTGCCATGATATTGCTGGATATCGCCGCGCCGATTTTTCTGCTGCTCGGATTAAAAACGACTTCGTCGGCAAGCGCGTCGCTTTTGAACAATTTCGAAATCGTAGCGACGGCAATCGTCGCACTTATGCTGTTCAAAGAAAAAATCAGCCTGCGGCTTTGGCTTGGAATCGGTTTCGTGACGATATCCTGCCTTATCTTGTCTGTGGAAGATTTTTCAAAGATACGCTTTTCGTACGGAGCGTTATTCATATTGCTCGCCTGCCTTTGTTGGGGCTTGGAAAACAACTGCACGAGAAAAATATCCTCCAAAGATCCGTTGCAGATCGTTTTATTAAAAGGCATTTTTTCAGGTTCGGGTTCGCTTGTCATCGGACTTTGTATCGGCGAAAGAATAACCGTTTTATGGAGCGTTTTTGCCGTGCTTGTCGTAGGCTTTTTCGCATACGGATTGAGCATCTTTTTTTACGTGTACGCCCAGCGTTTATTGGGCGCAGCCCGAACGAGCGCGTATTACGCCGTCGCGCCCTTTATCGGCACGCTTTTGTCTATCGTTATTTTCCGCGAGTTGCCGCGCTACACCTACTTTATCGCGCTCGCTTTCATGATCGTCGGCGCATGGTTATGCGCAAAAGACGAACCGATCTTCAAACGAAAAAACAAAAGCGCGCAAGACAAAGAAACGGCGGACGAACACGCCAATGCGTAGCCTATCCGCTTTTATAAGCAAAATGCGTTCTGCCGAAAACAGAACGCATTTTTTTTAAGTTCCATAAACTAAACCGCCGATTGATCGAAAAGGCTTGCTTAATAAAAAGTTGCAAGCTGTTCCTCGGGCTCGTTGCAAACGACTACTTTTTCGGCAAGCAACACAGGCCCTTTTCCCTTATAAATGCGATGTTTGCGGAAATCTATCTTCGCCGTAACGCAGATCCAATCGCGCGTATGCAATGCCATGGGTTCGGGCAAAACGCACGCCAAACCGCAATATTGAATATCCGCTTCGCAACACGTCATAACGTGTCTGCCCACGACGACGCTCTGTTCTCCGAGTCGATCGTCCGTGGCGACTAAGCCGCGAAATTTAACGGTTTTTCCGACGTAGCTTTCCATATTCTCCGTCAAATCGCGATAGAAAAACGCGTAGTCCTTATCGGCTATTTCCACGACGGGCGCGTTTACGTCAAACGGAAGCGGATCTTCGATGTCGTCAAATTCCGCCTTGCCGTCCGCCTTTTCGTACACAATATCGCAACGGCGAGAAATACCGCGGACGAGCTTATGGAATTCCGTCTTATCCATGTCCTCGGCAAAGCGGTTAAACACTACGAGTTGCGCGTTTTCGATTTTGTCGTAAACGAGCTGCCGCATATTCGCGTTATAATTCAAAAAAGTTTCGGCGTTGAAAAACGTCATGATTTGGTTGATCATCCAGCCTTCGGGCATAGCCTCGAAAAAGGCGTTCAGCTCCCACATGCCGTTATACTCCACGACGACGCGCGTTGCGCCGCTTTGCCGCTGCAATTCGGAAAGGTACGCCTCCGTCAGCTTTTCCTTATCGTCGACAACGACGAACTCCGTCGCTTCCCCATTCGCAAAGGCAATCGTGGAATATTCCTCTTCGCCCTCTTCGCAAACCAAAAGCAACGTCTTTTCGCCGCTCGAAAAACGCGCGTCCTCCATAGTTTCCTGAATAAATTTTGTTTTTCCGGATTCCAAAAAGCCCAAAAACAAATAGACGGGCGTTTCCGTCGGAAGTTTTTTCGTCATAAGTTTTTTCTCCGTGTATTAAATTTTCAACAGGCTTTCCAAAGCCTCTTCTTTCAAGCCGCAACCGATAACGCAAAGTCTGCCGATAACGTCGGCTGCGCCGTCGCGAACGTCCGCTTCGCCGGGCACGTAATCGAAATGCAACCAGCCGTTTTCTCCTGCGACGATGCCCTTTGCGCGCAATACGTTGCCGTATTTTTCGGCGTTCTCCAACTCGGAAAGCGCGGAATACAGTTCTTCTTTCGTGTATTTACGCGTCGTTTCCCTCCCCCAACTCGAAAATACTTCGTCGGCGTGGTGATGTCCGTGATGATGTTCGTGGTGGCAGGAACAATCGGGATCGTCACACTCGTCGTCATGGTGATGATGTTCGTGACGGTGTTCGTGGTGGCAGGAACAATCGGGATCGTCGCACTCATCGTCATGGTGATGATGTTCGTGATGGTGTTCGCGTTCCGTTTCTTCGGCAAGCCGCCGCAACTCTGCTTCCAACGAATTTTTTTGCTCCATGGCGGAAAGAATGGATTTTCCGTCCAGCTCTTTCCAGCTCGCCGAAACGATCGTCGCGGTCTTATTCTTTTCCCGAAGCAACTCCACCGCCGCGGCAAGCTTTTCTTCCGAAGCCTTGTCGGTGTGCGAAAGCAAAATACAGCCGGCGTTTTCCACCTGATCGTTGAAAAATTCGCCGAAGTTTTTCATGTACATTTTGCATTTCGCCGCATCCACGACCGTACAGAACGCATTCAACTCGGCATCGGAAAGCCGTGCGTTTTCCACGGCGCGAATAACGTCGCTGAGCTTGCCTACCCCCGAAGGTTCGATCAAAATGCGATCGGGCGCGTACTTCTCCGCAACCTGTCGCAAGGCTTTGGAAAAATCCCCGACGAGCGAACAGCAAATACAACCCGAATTCATTTCGGTTACGTTGATACCTGCCTCCTGCATAAAGCCGCCGTCAATGCCGATTTCGCCGAACTCGTTTTCAATGAGCACGACGTTTTCGCCCGCATAAGCTTCGCGGATTAACTTTTTGATAAGCGTAGTCTTCCCTGCGCCGAGAAAGCCTGAAAAAATATCTATTTTCGTCATAAGATCACCTCGTAAATTCATTTTTGCCGCCGTAGCGTTCGCTCCGCGCGGCATTACGTTATTTATAACGCAAATTTCGTTCGATTAAACATTTTTATTGCACGTCGTCAAGCGGCGTCACTTCGCGGCGTTTTCTTAAAACGCCCACGTTCCGTTTTTGAAAATTTGCACGCGCTCGCCCGATTTCGTAATGCCGACGATCGACATATCCTTAGAACCGATCATGAAATCCACGTGAATCATGCTGTCGTTTACGCCGCGCGCCTTGCACTCTTCATCCGTCAAATTTTCAAAGCCTTTTAGGCATTCGTTAAAGCCATGCCCCAAGGCAAAGTGGCAACTCGCGTTTTCGTCGAAAAGGGTGTTGTAGAACAAAACGCCCGATTCGCTGATAGGCGAATCGTAGGGGATCAACGCGCATTCGCCGAGGCGCGCCGCGCCTTCGTCCATCGAAACCATGTGTTTCAAAAGCGCTTCGCCCTTTTCCGCTTTCACTTCCGTAACTTTGCCGCCGACGAAGCGCAAAGAAAAGTTTTCAATCAGTTCGCCCATGTACGACAACGGTTTCGTGGAATATACAATCCCTTCCGCGCGCCCTGCTTTCGGCGTGGTAAATACTTCTTCCGTAGGGATATTCGGATTGAAAATCCTGCCTTGCAAGGTTTTTTCCTTGCCGCCTGCGAAAATGCCGTCCTCGTTCAATTCCACGGTAAAATCCGTGCCGTTCGCGCTCTTGTACTCCAAATATTGCAAACCAAGCCCGTTGAGATAGGCGCAACGCGCGTCCAAATCGGCGTTGTGCGCGTGCCAATCGGCAACGGGATCAACCCCGTCGGCGCGCGAAGTGTGCAAAATCAACTTCCACATTTCTTCCAAAGCCTTTTCCTGCGAAAGCTCGGGAAAGACCTTTTTCGCCCACGCCGCCCCGGGAACGGCGGCAATACACCATTGATGACGATTTTCCAACGCGATGCGGAAAGGCTTCACCTGCGGATACATCGCTTGGCGCGCTTTGCTGAGTTTTTCTTGATCCGCACCGCGCATGCCGTCGGGATCTTCCGATTCGAGCCATAAACGGCAAGCATAATTTTCCGCCTTGAATTGCCATTTCGCCTTTACCCAAGGCTTCATTTCCGAAAGGGAATCCAAACTGCGATATTCCGCGTTCAGCCGCTCGATCGGCTGATGACTCCAATCCACGTAAACCTCGCTTGCGCCGGCTTTATAACATTCTTCCGTCACCAGCGTAACGAAGTCGGGTTGGTCGAGCGCGGCGGCAATAAACACCGTCTGCCCCTCCTGCACGTTTAATCCCACACGCGCGATAAGTTTTGCATAATTTTCTATTTGTGCCTGATACATCTGCACTTCCTCCCAAAAAAGTTTTTCGTTTTTCAATCGATAACGGCAAATCGTGTTCAACGCATACCTGCCCCATTCGTTTACCCTATTAGATCGTAATTTACGCAACGATAGAACAAGGTGCGAAGCGTCGTTTCGTCTTTCGTTTGCGCCAACGCCCACATAAGTTTCGTAATAATGCTTTCATACGTCAAGGCATAGCTTTCCAAGGGATCGAAGCGTTTTTTCAGACCGCGCCCGACTTGGTAAATGCTCATATCGCTGCCTTCCTCTTGCACCTGCGTCGTCACGACGAGCGTTTTCCCCTGTTTTCGCCAACACTCTATCACGGAATAAAAACCATAATAATCGCTGTCGGGAATGCCGCCCGTGCCGTACCCCGAAAGCACCACGGCGTCGTAGCAACGGAAATAGGCGTCGAGCACTTCGCTACACGCCCCCGGCGTCAACGTCAACAGACCGACTTTGCGGTTCAGCGTAAGATAAAACGCAGGCTTTTCCTGTTTCGGCGCGGCGATATATTGAATAATTCTGCCGTCGCGAATAACGGCAAGATTGGGAAAGCCTACGCTCGTAAAGGCGTTGAAGCTTTTCGTGCGAATTTTTTTCGCGCGCGTACCTGCGATTACGTTGCCCTGAAAGACGATAACGACGTCGGAAGCCGCCTCGGAAGCGGCATATAAAAAGCTATCCCTTAAATTGATGCGCGCGTCGGTATCCTCGCGATCGATAGGTTGTTGCGAGCCCGTAAACACGATCGGCTTCGGCGAATGCTGTACCATGTACGAGATCATCGCCGCCGTATAGGACATGGTATCCGTGCCGTGGCAAACGATAAACCCGTCGTATTCGTCGTAATAATCCCGAATCGTCGTCGCCAAACCGATCCAATGCTCGGGCGTAACGTTCGTACTGTCGATATTGTACAACTGCATAGCGGACGGCTGACAAAATCCGAACACTTCGGGAACGTATTGCAAAAGTCCGTCCGCCCCTATCTTCGGCGTTAAGCCTTCCGCACCCAAATGCGAAGCAATCGTGCCGCCCGTAGCAATCAAAAGAATTTTTTTCATAAGCATTTCCTTCGGCAATCGCCGTTACCTTTTTTTACGCAAATAATCGCCTGCCTGCAAAACGAAGGGACAACGCAACCTGTAATGTTCCTGCACCAACTTGGCGTCGTCGACAGGCTGTCCCTTGGCGTCGAAAAGCTCCGTCACCGTAAAAGTTTTTCCGAAATTTTCATCGGGGGAAAGCGCTTCGAGTTCGTCGCCCGCGCGGAAACGATTGCGCATTTCCGCCGTCACGAAGCCGTCCGCACTGCCGAGCACGTCGGCAACGTATATCGAATCGCCCTTCGATTGACTGTCGGCATAGTGTATGGTTTGCGCGTTTTTGCCGAACGCGTACGCCGTCGTATACGTTCTATGCGCCACGTTGCCCAGCTCGGTTTCCGCGCGCGAAAGGCAATCGCCGTCCATGGCAAGACGGTAGGCGTGAATGACCGTCGCGAGATAGTACGCGCTCTTCATTCTGCCCTCGATCTTAAATGAACAAATACCTGCCCCCTCCATTTCCCGTAAATGCGTGAGCATATTCAAATCTTTGCTATTGAAAATATATGCGCCTTTTTCATCTTCTTCGATCGGAAGCCATTCGGACTTTCCGTTGGTAGCGTTCAACGCGCGCACCTCGTACCGCCAACGACACGCCTGCACGCATGCGCCGCGGTTAGACTGTCTGCCGTCCAAATAGTCGGAAAGCAAGCACCTGCCGCTGTACGAAACGCACATCGCACCGTGGACGAACGCCTCCAATTCGATTTCGGGAACGAACGCATGGATTTCCGCGATCTCCGCAAGCGAAAGCTCCCGTGCCAAGATTACGCGCGAAACGCCCTGCTCCTGCCAGAATTTTACGGCATATTTATTCGTTGTGTTCGCCTGTGTGGAAAGGTGCAACGCAAGGCGCGGCGCATATTTTTGCGCGAAGTACGCCACTCCGGGATCGCTGACGATGACGGCGTCCGCGCGCGCCTGCTCCAAGGCGAGAAAATAGTCTCGAAGCTCCGCAAAATCGGCATTTTTCGCAAAAATATTTGCCGTCACGTATACTTTTTTCCCGAGAGAATGCGCGTAAGCGATTGCAGAGGCAAGCTCTTCCGTCGTGAAATTGTCGGCAAACGAGCGCAAAGAAAAGTTTTTTCCGCCGATATAGGCGGCGTCTGCGCCGAAACGAAACGCCGTTTTGAGTTTTTCATAACTACCCGCAGGTGCGAGAAGCTCCGTTTTCATTTGCATAAATCATTCCTCTATTCCGTTTTTACCGAGATACACCGATAAAGCGACGCCGTCCCCGACGGGAAGCACGGACGTGCGAAAATCCGTATCCGACGTCACCGCATCCAAATAGGAACGCAGCTTGTCCACGATCGAATGCCGCTTCGGCGGCGCAGGCACTTCGCCGCTAACCCAACCGTACAGCAAAACGTCGTCGGCGAACAGCACGCCGCCTTTACGCAACAAGCGTTTCAAATCGAACAAATATTTCTCGTATTGCGCTTTCGGTCCGTCCAAAAACACGAAGTCGTAACAACCGTCCATCATCGAAAGTATTTCCCCCGCATCGCCGAGATAAGCGGTTACGCGATCGGAAATGCCGAAATCGGAAAAGTTCCGCTTCGCTTCGAGATAGCGTTCTTCCTCCAATTCGATGGTGGTTAGCCGCGCGGCAGGGCAAGCCTGCAACATGGCGATCGCCGATAAACCGACTGCCGTACCGATTTCCAAAATCCTCGTAGGGGCGTGCGATTGCAACAGCAACAACAAAAGATTTAAGGCTTCGGCATCGGCAACGGGAATACCGCGCGACAAAGCTTCTGCCCTGCGCGCGGAAATGCGTTCGTCGATATTTAGTTTTACCAGATTCGCCGTATACGTCATAACGCTTTATACGTCCAAAATCGAAACGGCGATAAGCGGCGCTTGCTTCGTTTTCTTGAAGAAATAATTTCTTAAAGCCTTGCGAATAACGACGGCAAGTTCGTCCTTGTTTCCGTTTTCGTAATCGTAACCGTCCACCGCGCGCGTAACAATCGGCAAAATATCCGTTTCGCTGTCCTTGCCCGTAAACACGCAACCGTGCGTTTCCACGACGGGCATATTGATGACGTAGTTTCCCGTGACGGCAAGCGACACGATACAAATACCGTCTGCAGACATTTTCAAACGGTCTTTCATGACTTCGCTCGTGCCGTAATCCTCCATGCCCTCGCCGTCGATTAAACGCGTACCTGCCGCTATGTTTTCGCCCAAACGCAAGGATTTATCGGTAAGCTCTACACAATTTCCGATTTCGGTTATTAAGATATTTTGTTTGGGCATACCCAAAGAGGTTGCCAACTGCGCGTGCCGTTTCAAATGGCGATATTCGCCGTGAATGGGAATGAAAAATTTCGGCTGCAACAAGCTGTGCAGAATCTTATGTTCCTCTTGGCAGGCATGCCCCGAAACGTGGATTTTTTCCAAGCTTTCGTATACGACGCGCGCGCCTTTTTTATAGAGGTTGTTGATAACGCGATAGACCATTTTTTCGTTGCCGGGAATCGGCGTGGCGGAAATAATAATCGTATCGTTTTCACCGATGGTGACTTTATTGAAATCGCCCGAAGCCATGCGCGTCAACGCGCTCATCGGCTCTCCCTGCGTGCCCGTAGAAACGATCAAAAGTTCGCCGTCGAACAGATTTTTGCATTTTTCGACGTCAATCAAAACACCTTCGGGAATTTTCAATTCTCCGATTTTCACGGCGGCGTCCACCACTTTGAACATGCTCCGCCCAGACAGCGCGACTTTACGTCTGTACTTTACGGCAAGATCGATAATCTGCTGTAAACGGTGCACATTGGAAGCAAACGTCGCGATAATCAAGCGACGCGTCATGTTTTCGGAAAAAAGATGATCGAGGGTGGTCCCCACCACCGTTTCGCTCATGGTGTACCCTGGGCGTTCGATATTCGTCGATTCGCCCATGTAAAGCAAAACGCCCTCTTTGCCCAGCTCGGCAATGCGCTCGAAGTCGATCGGCGCGCCGGCAACGGGCGTTAAATCGATCTTGAAATCACCGCTGTGATAAATCAATCCGTTCGGCGTGCGTATTGCCAAGGCGCAAGCACCCGATATGGAATGGTTTACGTTGATGAACTCCACCTCGAACGCGCCTGCCTTAATCCTGTCGCCGGGGACGACGACGCGCTCGGTAACGTTCTGTATGTGATGTTCCTGCAATTTATTGTCCGTAAGCATCAAGGTGAGCTTCGTGGCATAAATCGGCGTATTCGGCTTGATTTCTTTCATCAAATAGGGAACGCCGCCGATATGGTCTTCATGCCCGTGGGTAAGAAAAATACCGCGGATTTTATCCTTATTTTGCACGAGATAGGTGATGTCCGGCACGACGGAATCCACCCCCGGCATATCCTCATTGTTGGGGAAAGTCAATCCTGCATCCACGATGATGATGTCGTTTCCGTATTCCAGCGCCGTCATGTTTTTGCCGATTTCGCCTACGCCGCCCAAAAATAAAACTTTAACGGGTTTCGTCCTTCTATGGTTTACGGGCGATTTTTGCTGCTTTTGCGTTTTTTCGGCTTCTTGCACGACGTATTCCTGCGTTTTGCGGTTTTTACGCGGTTGCCGTTCTCGCGGTTGAACTTGTAAATCTTCCGTCTGCGGTTTTCCGCGCCCTGCCGTTTTGCGCGCGGCGACCTGCGTCGTTGCCGACGAATTTTCCTGCCCGTAGGCCTTTACGGAAGAAGGAATTGGTGTGCCGACGGCTTCGTTGTTTTTTCTGCGCCGCGGTTTTTGGACGGGCGCAGACTGCTCCTCGCGGAGCTTGTTGTCTTTTCTGTTTTCCTTCACTATTTCTGTCTTTCTCCTCGGCGGAGCTTCCGCCTATAAAATAGAGAGCCGAAAATATGCAATTATCAGCTCTCTTTCTGTTTATTCGTTTGTATCTTTTGTACGGAACGATTAGAAATCGAAATCTACTTTCTTTTCCTTCGTCGCTTTAATGAAACCTTCATCGAAAAGCTGTTTCGTCGATTCGTATCCGAATTCCTTGGTATAGTCCACTTTCTGATACTCGAAATCTCTTTCCGCGCCGAGCTTCTGCGCCAAGCACCCTACCAAACGAAGGGCTTTCTTCGCCGCCGCGTCGCTCTTGATCTTTACCATGAACGGCGTGCTTTCATAAGCTTTCTGCGCGCTGACGTCCTTTTGATGATATACGGTCTGCTTAAATTCGGGATCGTTGGGATCTAACGCAAGATAGAAGCAAAGCGTTTTACCGCTGATATTGATTTTCGCAATCGTATCCCGTCCGTAGTTAAAGCGATCGCCGTGCCAGCTTACGTTGGAATTTAACCGCTTATACGCAATCAATTCGTTTTTGATATCGCTGTAATATTCCTTGATCCGTTCGTCGCTCTGTTTCATCTTCGCGGTGAAACTTTTCTTCAAGCGAACGACCAAACCCGTTTCTGCGTCTACAAGCTGATCGTCGATCTCTTCGTAGGCAGGCGTTGCCGCAACGGCAAGTTCTTCCTCGACGGGGGCAACTTCTGTTTCTACAGGCACAGCGTCTTCAACGGGTGCCTGTTCAATTGGGTCCGAGACGACCTCCTCAACCGCAACTTCTTCTGCGATCTCCTCGGTGGTCTCTTCTTCCGCAACGGGAGCTTCTTCGACGACTTCTTCAACCGCTTCTTCAACGAGCGCAGCCTCTTCCGCAACGGGTTCTTCTTCCGTATCCGCTACTTCCGCTTCTTCTACGGGAACGCACGTCACGCACAACTGTTCCGCAACGCCTTTCGCAATCGCGTCGATACCTTCGGCGTCGATGACGAGATCGTATTCTGCTTCGTCCGAGCCGACCTTGTCTTCGACGATTTCCGCGATACGATCGTAGTCAACGGGATCGGGCAGAATTTGCGCCGCTTGCGCCGCTTGGCATACCTTATCGTAATCGATAGCTTCTACGCATTCCGAAAGCTTATCCGCAACTTTGCTTGCGATGCCTTCGATGCCATCTTCGTCCAAAACGACGTCGCAGGTCTGTTCGGCATTCGCCGTCATTTTTTCCACTACGCATTCCGCGATGCAATCGCAATTGACTTCGGGAGCGGCAGGAACGGCAATCTTTTCCGCAACGAGTTCCGCCAAACGATCGTAATCGATCTCGGGTGCGGCAGGAACGGCAATTTTCGTTGCAACGAGTTCTGCCAACCGATCGTAATCGATCTCGGGAGCAGGTTGCGCCGCCGCGCAAGCTTCAATACGCGCATAATCGATCTTTGCGGGAGCGGGCAAGGATTCGATGACCTTTTCCGCCGCGCCGTAGATGATACGGTCGTAATCGATTTTCGCTTCGACGGGAGCGGCCGGAAGTTCTTTTTCTTCCGTACCTTTAATCTCGTTCAAAAGCTCCAACAGCTTATCGCCGACTTCTTCGACGATACGGTTATAATCCACGTTTTCCGCAACGGGAATACCGGCGATCGCTTCCAACACCTGACGGTTGCTTTCGGAAACGCTCTCCTGCGTTTTCTCGTTGATATTCTCCGTAAGTTTAACGTAATCGTCCTCCGTAGGAAGGAAGCCCGTCAACTTCGCTTGGATTTCGGCAAGCGCGTTTTCGATTTCTTCAAGCTTCGCCTGCTTTTCGACAACGGCGTTCAACTGCGGTTTCAAATCGTCGCTAAGGAGCGTATAGATTGCATCGCAAGAAGCCTGCAAACCCAAATCGTTGCTTTTAAGCGTTTCCGTTGCTTTCAAAATCGCTTGGAGCTGTTCCAAAGCGGCAAGGCGCGCCTCTACGGCTTTCAACTGCTCGAACAAGTCGTTCGATATAGACTTAGACAAGCTGTCGTAAATCGTTTGATTCTGCTTATAGCTGAAACGAATTTCTTGCGCAACCGCCTTCATCTTTTGATCCAAACGCTGTTCCGTTCCGCCGTATGTATCGGTAATCTGCTTGGAAATGTACAGCAAGTTCGCCGCATTTTCTTCATTTCCTTTTCTGATTTCCGTTTCCAACATGTTCAAAATTCCTTGAACGCTCATTTCCGGCATCTGCGCTTCGACATTCTTATGTTTCTTACCGCCCATGATTTACCTCTTTCGTCCGTTTGATTACGGACAGCTCTCCTTTTATAATTTTAATTTTTTCGTCCGCGGTGTGTCCGCCTTGAAAAAAATTATAATTCCGAATTTACTTACAACGGGCGCACGCCGTGCAAACGACTCGTTTTGCCGAGCGCGCCGTCCTCCCGATTTCATCGAGAAAAAAGCAAAATGCTACTTTTACAAGCACTATTATAACATATCTAATCGTTTCGGTCAAGGGTTTCGCGAAAAAAAAACGGGTTTTTTACAACTTTTTTTCAAGTTTTTTCGTATTTCAACGCGAACATGGGTGCTTCTACCCGTTTTTTCTTCTTTTTCGACTTCGCCTGCTTACTTTTTCTTCCGCTCGCGACGGCGTTGTATCCATTTTACGAGTTCCACGACGGGAATGATCATAAACCCGAGCAAGATTGCCAACGCGTATTCCGCAAAGCCGACCGGCGTAAAGCCGAACGCGTTCGCCATAAACGGAATTTCGCAAACCGCCGTCGTCGCCAAAAGCGAACCGACCGTAGCCGCCAACAACAGTTTGTTCTGTTTCTTCATGCTAAACAAGCTCTGCTTTTGCGAGCGCATATTCAAGCTGTGGAATATCTCCGCCATGGACATCGTCAAAAACGCCATCGTTATGCCGTGCGCGCTTTCGCCCAACGTCCAAACGCCCTCCGCAAGGCGATGCCCGAGAAAATAGGAGAACAGCACCAACACGGAAAGCACCAAACCTTGATACAGCACGTTGACACCCAATCCGTCTGCGAATATACCCGACTTGGCGTCGCGCGGTTTGCGTTTCATGACGTCCGCCTCCGCGTCCTCCATACCCAACGCAAGCGCAGGCAAACAATCGGTGACGAGATTTATCCAAAGCAGGTGGGCAGGTTCTAACAGCGTAAAACCCAAGATCGTCGCGATGAAAATGCCCAGCACCTCGCTCATGTTGGAAGCGAGCAAGAATTGAATGGCTTTACGGATATTGTCGTAAATGCGTCGTCCCTCTTCCACCGCGCCGACGATTGTCGCGAAGTTGTCGTCCGTGAGTACCATGTCCGCCACGTTCTTCGTTACGTCCGTACCCGTAATGCCCATGCCGACGCCGATATCCGCCGCCTTGATCGAAGGAGCGTCGTTGACGCCGTCGCCCGTCATTGCCGTAATAAATCCCGCGTTTTTCCACGCGTTTACGATACGCGTTTTATGTTCCGGCTGCACGCGCGCGTACACGCCGATATTGCGGAACTCTCGCGCAAACGTTTCTTCGTCCATTTCGTCGAGTTGTGCGCCCGTAAGCGCGTGTATGCCCTCTTCGAGAATGCCCAACTCCTTGGCAATCGCCACAGCCGTATCGACGTGATCGCCCGTGATCATAACGGGACGAATACCTGCCTCGCGGCAGCGTTCGATCGCCGTTTTCACTTCTGGACGAACGGGATCGATCATACCGCAAAGCCCCGTAAAGCAAAGCTGCATTTCCAAGTTTTCCGCTTCATAAGCGTCGGGCGTATTCTGCCAAACGCGTTCCGCGCATGCCAACACGCGAAGGGCGCGATCCGCCATCGCCTTGTTTGCCGCCAAAATTTGCGCTTTATACGCTTCCGTCATCGGCGTGACGTTGCCGTTTTCGAGGTAATACGCGCAACGCTCGATCACGACATCGGGCGCGCCCTTCGTATACTGTACGCAACCCGTTTCCGCAGTATGTACGGTGGTCATCATTTTTCGATTGGAATCGAACGGCGCTTCGCCCACACGCGGATACGCGCGTTTCAATTCGTATTTCGGAAGAGAAAGCTTGTTTGCCCACGCAACGAGCGCGGTTTCCGTAGGTTCGCCCGTGAGCGCGCCGTCCTCGGCAAGCTCCGCGTCGCTACACAGAGCCATACCCCTTGCGATTCGGCGTTCGTCCTCGCCGAAGTGCTCCACGACGGTCATTTTGTTTTGCGTAAGCGTACCCGTTTTATCCGAACAGATGATCTGCGCGCAACCGAGCGTTTCCACCGCCGTCAGTTTGCGAATGATCGCGTTGCGTTTCGACATATTCGTAACGCCGATGGAAAGCACCACCGTAACGACGGCGGCAAGTCCTTCGGGAATCGCCGCGACGGCGAGCGAAACGGCAATCATAAACGAATTCAAAGCGAAATCGAAATTCAAGTTGCCGCCGGCGCGAATGAGTTGCACGCCGAATACGACGACGCAAATGCCGAGGACGAGCCACGTAAGTATCTTGGAAAGCTGATCGAGCTTCCGTTGCAAAGGCGTACGGCTCTCCTCTGCCTGCGCGAGTGCGTCGGCGATTTTGCCCATTTCCGTCGCCATGCCGACCGCCGTAACCGCCATCGCGCCGCGGCCATAAACGACCGTACTGCCCATATACGCCATATTCTTGCGATCGCCGAGCGGCACGTCTTTCCCGTTTTCCGCGCGCAACGCCTCCGTAGTTTTATTGACGGGAAGCGATTCGCCCGTAAGAGCGGCTTCTTCGATCTTCAAGCTGGCGCAATCGATAATTCGTCCGTCAGCTGGCACGGCATCGCCTGCCTCCAACAGCACGATGTCCCCGACGACCAAATCTTCGCTCGGCACGCAAACAAACTTGCCGCCGCGCAGTACCTTAGACGTCGCCGCGGACATTTTTTGCAGGGCTTCGATGGCTTTTTCCGCCTTGCTCTCCTGCAACACGCCGAGCACGGCGTTGACGATTACGACCGCCATAATGATGATGACGTCGGCAAAGCTCTCCTGCTTCGCGACGGCTATAACGCCGCTGATCGCCGCCGCAACGATCAAAATAATGATCATCGGATCGGCAAGCTGTTCCAAAAATCGCCGTACGATCGATTTTTTCTTTCCTTCCGCGAGCTTGTTTTTGCCGTTCGCGGCGAGCCGTTTTTCCGCCGCTTCCGACGATAAGCCCGTCTCCGAAGCGGTGTTCAACTCGCGTAAAACAGTGTCCTTTTCTTCGCAATAAAAACGCATTTTATTCCTTCCTTTTAATTATTTTTTATTGTAAGCGTCTTTCGAGAAAATCTCGTCCGACGTAAAGTAAAAACAGGTACGGCGAACCGTACCTGCCCGTTGATGCATATAGACGGACTCGTTGCGGCTTCACCGACAATGAGTCTCGCAAATTAAGACAAGCCAGACCGAAAACGGCAGTGTTGTTGACTTGTCACGCGTAAACACGCGTATGCTACTCCCTCAAAAAGTTGCAATATGAGTATAGCACGACCGTGCGCGCTTGTCAAGCGTTTTCGACCGTTTTTTCGAGAATTACTCTTCTTCCTCTTCGGGAAGTTCTACGTTGTGGTATACGTTCTGCACATCGTCGTGCTCTTCCAACGCGTCCAACATTTTTTCAAACGTCGCAATCTTATCATCGGGAAGCGTAATTCTGTTCTGCGGAATCATAGCGACCTCCGCCTGCACGAAACGAATTTTCGGTTCTTCCTCGTCGTTGCGCTTGCCCTTCGGCGCAGCCGCCATAAGCTCTGCGTTCTTTGCTTCCAAATATTTACGCACTTCGGAGAAGTTTTCGGGAGCGGTGAATATCTCGTACACGTCGTCGCTCGTCACGACGTCGTCCGCGCCTGCCTCCAACGCATACTCCGTCATGGTATCCTCGTCCAACTCCACCGTTCTCTCCACGACGATATAGCCTTTGTTGTCGAAGTTGTAGGAAACGCAACCGTTTTGCCCGAGCTGTCCGCCGTGCTTGCTCAAAATCGCGCGAACGTCGCCTGCCGTACGATTGATGTTATCCGTCAACGTGACGATAATAACCGCCGAGCCTGCCACGCCGTAGCCTTCGTAGGTGAGCTCCTTATAATCCGCGCCGTTCATCTCGCCTGCGGCTTTTTTAATACTGCGCTGAATATTGTCGTTGGGCATGTTCGCCGCTTTCGCCTTTGCGATAATGTCGGCAAGTTTGCTGTTCGTTTCGGGATTGGGGTTCGATTTTGCGGCAACGGCGATTTCTCTGCCGATCTTCGTGAAAATTCTGCCCTTTGCGGCGTCTGCCTTACCCTTTTTTGCCTGTATATTGTGCCATTTGCTATGTCCTGACATACCGTTTTCTCCTTATTTTTTTCTCAATCAAACGTTTCGCGCTTTAATTCATACATGAGTATCCCTGCGGAGATTGCCGCGTTCAAGCTTTCTTGCGTAGCTTGCATGGGAATGCGCACGGTGTAGCGTGCGCGTCTAAAAGTTTCCTCGGAAATTCCGTTCGCCTCGTTGCCGATCGCAAGCGCGAATTTTTCGGGCGGACAAAACGAGAATACGTTTTCGCCCGACATATCCGCCGCGATCAACGGCATGTCCCCGAGCGCGGACAAAAGCTCTTCGCGGCTGCCGCGATAGAGTTTCGTGAAAAATATGCCGCTCATGCTCGCGCGGACGCATTTCGGGGAATAGGGATCGGCGCAAGTATCCGTCATATAGATTTCTTCGTAACCTGCGGCGTTCGCCGTCCGAAGGATAGTGCCGACGTTCCCCGGATCGGCAACGCCGTCCAAAAAAAGACAGCTTTTCGACGGAGAAAGGATTTGCCGACACGGAATCGCCACGCGGCAAAGTATGCCTTGCGGCGTTTTTTCGTCGGAAAGGTAGCGTAAAACGTCGTCCGAAACGCGCGTAATCTCCGCGCCGCAACGGGGCGTTTCGCCGTCATAGCTTTCGGAAACGAAAATATGCTCGACGGAAAGCGGACTTATAACGCACTCCGCCGCCATTTTTCTGCCTTCGACGAGAAACGCGCCTTGCTCCTTTCTGCCCTTTTTCTCTTTTAACGCCGCCGCGCTTTTTATCAGCGGATTGTTTTTCGAGGTTAAAATCATGTCGATAGCGTAAAACAGGGAAAAAGCCTTTTACTTGAAACAAGTGAAAGGCTTTTTGTTACGATCAAAGTGCCGCTTTGGCTTTTTCGACGAGCTGCGCGAATGCCGCCGCGTCGTTTACTGCCAAATCCGCAAGAACCTTTCTGTTCAAGTTGATCCCGGCAACGTTCAAGCCGTGCATAAGCTTGCTGTACGAAATCCCGTTGATTCTTGCCGCCGCGTTGATTCTCGTGATCCAAAGACGACGGAAATCTCTCTTTCTCAGTCTTCTTCCGATATACGCATAATTCAACGACTTCATTACGGCTTCTCTTGCGATTCTGTACGATCTGCTCTTGCTGCCGTAATAGCCTTTGGAAAGTTTGAAAATTTTTCTACGCTTTTTAACCGCGTTTACTGCTCTCTTAATACGCATAACCTATTCGTTCTCCTTTCTTATTTCTTATAAGGCATCATGCTCTTAACGGTGTTTTCCTGCGTAGAAGCAACGAGTGCACCTTGGCGCAAATGTCTTTTTCTCTTTCTGTTCTTCGTTTCCGCTTTGTGATTTTTACCGCTGTGCGATCTGTTCACTTTGCCGGAACCCGTAAGCCAGAAACGTTTTTTCGTACTGCTATGTGTTTTCTGTTTAGGCATATATTTGTCCTCCGAATTTTTTATCGTTTTTTTTATTAACTTGTCCCGAAAGTTTCGGGCTTTGTCCTTTGTTTGCGCCTTATTTCGCGGGAGAAAGAATCATCAAAATGTTTCTGCCTTCCGTCTTCGGCTCTTTATCCATAACCGCCTTGCCGCCGAGCATGTCGAAGAAACGGCGCATGACGTCGATGCCCATTGCCGCGTGCGCCTGCTGTCTGCCGCGCATGCGAATGGAAACCTTTACTTTGTTTCCGTCGCCGAGCATTTCCGCCGTCTTTTTCGCC
>CAYWML010000009.1:0-29788 GCA_964459515.1 uncultured Clostridia bacterium
CTCGCTGGCGATGATGGACGCAATAGAACAGCGCGGCGTACCCGTTCGGGTGCAGACGGCGCTCGATATGGTGTCTTTGGCGGAGCCGTTTATTCTTCGGAAAGCGTTGCGGCATTTTGAAACGGGCAGAGTGGTCATTTTTGCGTGCGGCACGGGAAATCCCTATTGTTCCACGGATACGGCGGCTGCGCTTCGCGCTTGCGAAATCGACGCGGATATTTTGCTTATGGCGAAGAATGTGGACGGCATTTACGATTCCGATCCGAAGACCAATCCCGACGCGAAAAAGTACGAATCTCTGAAATATGCGGATATTATCAATCGCGGCTTGAAAGTCATCGATTTTACGGCGGCGACGATGTGCATGGAAAACAACGTGCCTACGCTGGCGTTCGGGCTGAACGAGAAAAATTCCATCGTTCGCGCGGTTTGCGGCGAAACGCTCGGCACGATGATCTCGGTCTAAATAATGGCGCGACATACGCGCGGTACACTATTAAAAAATAAGCGAATAAGGAGCAGTATTATGATTGAAAACGAAAAAATCGAAGAAATGATGATGGAGTTAGAGGAAAAAGCGGAAAATTCGCTGAACGCCTTGGAACGCGATTACGGCGCGATCCGCACGGGCAGAGCCAATCCGCATATTTTGGACCGCCTCGAAGTGGAGGCGTACGGCGGCATGAGCAAGCTGGTGGAGCTGGGCAACGTTTCCGCGCTCGACGCGAAGTGCTTGCAAATCAGCCTTTGGGATAAAACGCTGTTGAAAGCGGTGGAAAAGGCTATTTTGCAATCGAATATCGGCTTGACGCCGTCCAACGATGGTAACGTTATTCGCTTGGTGTTCCCCGATATGACGGAAGAACGCCGCCGCGAATTGGCGAAGCAGGCGAAGAAAATGGGCGAAGAAGCCAAAGTGGCGGTGCGCAATCATCGCCGCGACGGCATGGACGTCATTAAAAAGATGAAAACGGCGAAAGAGCTTTCCGAGGACGAGGCTTCGGGGTGCGAGGCGGACGTGGAGAAACTTATTTCGAGCTATATGACGAAATTGGAAGCGATTATCGCCAACAAAGAAAAAGAATTGATGTCTATTTAAGCCATGCGAGGGAATACAATAAACGCGGGGAATTTCCCCAAGCATATCGCGCTGATCATGGACGGAAACGGGCGGTGGGCGAAACGTCGCTTTTTGCCGCGTTCCGTCGGGCATAAGCGCGGCATGGAACGCATGATAGGGCTTATGGAGCACGCTTTCGATTTGGGCGTGGAATATATCACCGTTTACGCTTTATCGACGGAGAACTTGAAACGCCCGAAAGCCGAGTTGGAAGGGCTGTTCGATCTTATCCGCAATCATTTTGCGGAGTATATGCGCCGCATTTGCGCGCGCGGCGTGCGTCTGCGTATTCTCGGCGACGCGTCGTTGTTGCCGACGGACGTGCAGGAGATTTTGCGAAAGTCCGAAGCGGAAACGGAGGCGTACGCCGGGAAGGGGATTAACGTTGCGCTTTGTTACGGCGCGCGCGACGAAATCGTACACGCGGTGAACGAAGCCGTTGCAAAGGGCGCGGCTGTAACGGAAGAAAGTTTTTCCGAGCTGTTGTATACGAGCGGCATTCCCGATCCCGATTTGATTATTCGCACGGGAAAAGAAGTGCGGTTGTCGAACTTTTTGCTGTATCAAGCCGCGTATGCGGAGCTGTATTTTTCCGATAAGATGTTCCCCGATTTTTCCGATCGGGATTTGGAAAAGGCAATGCGCGCGTTTGCGCAAAGAACGCGCCGCTTCGGGAAAACGGACGAACAATTGACGACGTAGGGTTGCCGAAAAAACGGTGTTCTGCGTTGTTTGAACACTACAAAAGACAGGGGCAGGTATGCGTTGACGGGTGTGTTTTTCGCGTGCCGCCCCGTCGTGTTATATCTTTGTTTTACAAAAAAATATTTCCGCCCGACGGGCGGAAAAAGGGGTAGGTACTTATTTATGAAAATTCGATTGATATCCGGTGCGTGCTATATCGCGATTTTGGCGGCGTTTTATAGCTTGAAACTGTTGCTCCCGTACGGAGCGTTTTACTTCGATATATTGATCTATGCGTTTGCTTTGATCGGTACGTTTGAAATGCTTCGCGCTGTGCGAAGCCGCATGACGAACGTAGAACGCTATCTCGTGTACGCGTATGCCGTTGCGACGATTCCTGCTTGCGCGATTGCGGAAAACGCGTACGGGGCAGGTATGGAAGCGGTTGCCGTTTGCATCGTCGTTTTTGTTTTGGCTTTGTTTGCACTGCTCGTGATACGACATGAAGAAACCGAGTTGGACGGGTTGGGACTTTCGCTGTTGTCGGCGGTTTATCCGACGTTGCTGCTTTGTATGCTCGTGCTTTGCAACCATGCGAACGCGCCTTGGGGGCTGGAAAAATACGGCTTCGATTCCCGTTTGCTGATTTTGTTCGTGTTCGTCGTAACGCCTTGCGCGGATTCGCTTGCGTACGTGTTCGGCAGATACATGAAAAATCGTTTTCCGAAAAAGCTTGCGCCGAACGTTAGTCCGAATAAAACGATTATCGGTTTTATCGGCGGTTTGGTCGGCGGTTTTGTCGGCGCGGGCGTGCTGTATGTAATTTATAGCGCGACGGCAGGTTCGTTCGCGAAAGCGTATCTTTGGCTTCCGATTTATCTGCTCGGCGGTTTGCTTTCGGCGGCGGTGACGGCGTTCGGCGATTTGGCGGAAAGCTGCGTAAAACGCAAAGTCGGTTTGAAGGATATGGGTAAAATTATGCCGGGACACGGCGGTGTTCTCGACCGTATTGACGGCGTTTTATATGCCGCGCCTATGGTCTATTTCTTCTTCCGCTGTATCGGTTGGTTGCTGTAAACGATGAGGGCAGGTATGAGAACAATCTCTTTGATCGGTTCGACGGGTTCTATCGGAAAGCAGGTCTGTTCCGTCGTGCGGCGGCATAGCGAACGCTTTCGTATCGAGAGTATCGTCGCCCGCTCTTCCGCGGAACTGTTTTTGGAACAGGTTCGGGAATTTAAGCCTGTTTACGCCGCGCTTGCGGATGCGGAAGCTGGAAAACGCATCGCCGATCGTATACCGCAAGGCGTGCGTTTTGCGTACGGGGAAGAAGCAACCGAAGCGGCAATCGCTTACGGCGAAGTCACTTTCGTCGCCGCGACGGGATTTGCCGGCTTGCGGTACAGTTTGCGCGCGATCGAAGAGGGAAAACCGCTCGCGCTGGCGAATAAGGAAACGCTCGTTTGCGGTGGTGCGTTGGTGACGGAACGTATGCGCGCGCGCGGCGTGGAGATCATGCCCGTGGACAGCGAGCATTCCGCCCTTTGGCAGGCGTTGCATTATCGACGAAACGCGCCTTTTCGGCGATTGCTGATTACGGCGAGCGGCGGTCCGTTCTACGGGTATACGCGCGAACAGCTTGCGCAGGTCACGCCGTCCTCGGCGTTGAAACACCCGACTTGGCAGATGGGCGCGAAGATCACGATCGACAGCGCAACCCTTTTGAATAAAGGCTTCGAGGTGATCGAGGCGATGTGGCTGTACGACGCGCCCTTGGAAAAGATACACACGCTGGTGCAACCGGAAAGTATCGTACACTCCATGGTGGAATTCGACGACGGCGGCGTGTTGGCGCAACTCAGTTACCCGTCTATGGAGCTGCCCATTCAGCTCGCGCTTACCTATCCCGAGCGTATGGATTGCGGCTTACAACCGCTAGATTTCGAAAAATTAGGAGCAATTCGTTTCCTGCCGTTGGAGCGGAAGCGTTTCCCCTGTTACGATTTGGCACTGCGTAGCGCGGAACTGGGGGACAACTACCCTTGCGCCTTGAATGCCGCAGGCGAAGTGGCGGTGCGCGCTTTCTTGGAAGAGCGGATATCCTTTTTGGAGATTGCGGACGTCATCGAACAAGCGTTGTTGCGCACGGAACGTTGCGTGCCGAACGAATACGCGGTTTTGTGGGATACCGACGCGCGCGCACGTGCGCTGGCACGAGAATATATTGCGACGAAAAATCATCGATAAAGGAGCGATACAGTGACCTATTCGTTGTTGGCAACGGGATTTTTGAAAAGTGCGGGCGGCGTTTTGCTCGCCGTGTTGATTTTACTTGCGATGATCACCATTCACGAATTCGGGCATTACCTCGTCGGTAAAAAACTCGGATTTCGGATAACGGAATTTTCTATCGGCTTCGGCCCTGCGCTTTATCAAAAGCGGAGCAAGCGTTCGGGCGAACTGTTCGCGTTGCGTTTAATTCCGCTCGGAGGATATTGCGCGTTCGACGGCGAGGACGAAACGGACGAATCGGACGAGGTTGACGAAAAATCGACGAACGCAGAAAACGACGGGGGTATGTCTGCGGCGAAAATCGAAACGAAAAAACGGACGGACGAGGCGGAAGAGGATGTCGCGGAGGTGTATCCTACGCCGCAAGGGGCACGCTTTAACGAGCAGGCGCCGTGGAAACGCATTCTCGTTTTGCTTGCCGGCGCGACGATGAATTATTTGCTGGCTTTATGCTTGATCTTCGTTATGTTCGGCGGCTTGGGAAGACCGCTGTATCGCGTCGAAAAGCTTTTTGCAGCGACGGAAGAAACGCAAACGGTGACGGAAGGCTTGGAAGTCGGCGACGTCGTAAAAAAGATCGACGGGAAAAACGTGTATATGATTACCGATTATATTTCCGAAATCAACGGAAAAAAACAGGGCGATGCGGTTGCCGTTACGGTCTTGCGCGACGGAAAAGAGCAGACGGTCGCTCTTACGCTCGTTGCGGACGCCGATATACAAAGCATGACGGATACGGGTACGCTTTTAAGAGCGTTGGGCGTGCAGGAAATGCGCACTGTGACGGTGCGCGGCGGCTTTTTCGAGACGATAGGCAATGCTTTTGCGTATTCTTTTAAGCTCGCAGGGACGGTTTTGCAATCTCTGGGCGAGTTGCTGACGGGAAAACTTGCGATCACCGATATGGGCGGTCCTGTGACGACGATTAAAGTGACGGCGCAGGCTTCGGCGAGCGGACTGTTGTCTTTCTTGAATATAGCCGCGCTTATCGGCGTAAACCTTGCCGTGTTCAATCTTTTGCCCGTGCCTGCCCTTGACGGTTGCAAAATTATTTTTTGCCTTATCGAATGGTTGCGCGGTAAGCCCGTCAATCGAAAAGTCGAATCGATCATTCACTTCGTCGGCATTATTTTTCTGTTCGGCTTTGCCATTCTCGTGGACGTGTTGCAGTGGATTTTATAAAAAAAATCATAAAAAATCGAAAAAGTGGCGGATGTCAAGTAAAAATGCTTGACACTCGCTTTTTTTCTTGGTATAATGATAACCGCAACGCAGGAGGAGCGCATGAAAGACGATTTGGAGTTTCTTCGGCTGTGGGATTTGTATTCTCCGCTTTTGACGGCAACCCAGCGCGAAATAACCGATTTGTATTTTAATTACGATTTGTCGCTCGGGGAGATCGCCGAACAGAAATCGGTTTCCCGTCAAAGCGTATCCGATTGTTTGCATACATGCAGAAAACAGCTTGCAAATTACGAGGAGAAGCTCCGTTTTTCCAAAGCTTTGGAAGAGCTTTCTCGCGAATATTCCGCCTACATGACGGAAACGGAGCGTTGGCTTGCGGCGGCGCGAACCCGTATGCCGTCGGAAAAAGCGGCTTTGGACGACTTGGAGGCGCGCTTGCGCGGCGTACACGAAGCGTTCGGCGTGACGGAAACGACGGGGGCGGACGGCGGAAAGATCGTCGGGAAAGCGTTTCGGGAAAACGAGGAGAAGTAAATGGCTTTATTCGGTTCGTTATCGGAAAGATTGAATCATATATTTTCCAAACTCACCAAGCGCGGTAAGCTGACGGAGTTGGAAATCCGCACGGCTATGCGCGAAGTACGCGTGGCTTTATTGGAAGCGGACGTCAACTTAAAGGTAGCCAAACAATTTATTGCGGAGGTTTCGGAAAAAGCGGTCGGGCAAGAAATTCTTTCCTCGCTGAACCCTGCGCAACAGGTAATTAAGATTGTCAACGACGAGTTGATTGCGCTCATGGGCGCGAAAAACGCGAAAATCGAAGTTTCCCCGAAGCCGCCCACGGTCATCATGATGTGCGGTTTGCAGGGTGCCGGTAAAACGACGCTTTGCGGCAAATTGGCGGTGCTTTTGAAAAAACAGGGCAAACGTCCTTTGTTGGTGGCAGGCGATATTTACCGTCCTGCGGCAATTACGCAACTGCAAGTCGTCGGGAAAAACGCGCAAACGGAAGTCTTTGAAAAGGGCACGCAAAGCCCCGTAAAAACGGCGAAACAAGCCGTCGAATACGCGCGCTCCATGAATTACGATACGGTGATTTTAGATACCGCCGGTCGCTTGCAGATAGACGATTCGCTCATGAAAGAGCTGGAAGAGATCAAGAGCGCGGTGGAAGTCACGGAAACGTTGCTTGTCGTAGACGCGATGACGGGGCAGGAAGCCGTAAACGTGGCGGAAACGTTCAACGCAAGGTTGGATATTTCGGGCGTAATCTTGACGAAACTGGACGGAGATACGCGCGGCGGCGCATGTCTTTCGATTAAAGCGGTCACGGGCAAGCCGATCAAGTTCATCGGCGTGGGGGAGAAACTCGGCGATTTAGAGCCGTTCTATCCCGACCGTATGGCTTCGCGTATTCTCGGCATGGGCGACGTGCTGTCTTTGATAGAAAAGGCGCAACAGGCGATTACGGAAGAGGACGCGAAAAAAATGCAGCAGAAAATGCTGGCAAATGCGTTCACGCTCAACGATTATCTGGAACAATTTTCCATGATGAAGAAAATGGGCGGCGCGTCGGCGATGCTTTCGATGCTCCCGGGGAGCAACAAACTGAAAGTGAACGAGGGCGACATTGACGAGCGGAAGTTGGAGCGGACGAAAGCGATTATTCTTTCCATGACGAAACAGGAGCGGAATACGCCGTCGATTATCGACAGCAAGCGCAAGCGTCGTATTGCGGCTGGTTCGGGCACGACGGTGCAGGACGTAAACCAACTTTTGAAACAATTCGAGCAGACAAAAATGCTGATGAAACAATTGAAAGGCGGAAAGGGAAAATTCCGTTTGCCTTTCTAACGAGCGTAAACGACGGCGAAAGCCGCGGAAATAAAGAAAAAATTTTTAGATACTTCGGAGGTATTTATCATGGTAAAAATGAGACTTTTCAGAATGGGCGACAAGAAGAACCCTATCTATCGTATCGTAGTCGTTGACGGCAGAAAAGCCGCAACGGGCGAATACATCGAATGCGTCGGGCATTACAGACCTACCTGCGAGCCCGTAGAGCTTACGGTGGACAACGCAAAGGCGCAGGAATGGCTTGCAAAAGGCGTTCAGCCGACCGAAACGGTGAAGAGCTTGCTGGTGAAAGCAGGCGCGATCGAGCCGAGCAAGAAACTCAGCCCGTCCAAGACGAAAGGCAAGAAATCGAAATAATTGTCGGGCGGCAATATCTGCGGCGACGTTTGATTTTAGGAGGACGATATGCTGGATTTGATTAAATACATTGTCGAACAGTTCGCGGAGGATAAAGACTCGGTGGAATACGTCGTCAATGAAAAAGAACGCGCGATAGAAGTCATTGTCGTGCTTTCTTCGTCGGACATGGGCAAAGTGATCGGCAAACAGGGCAAGATCGCCAAGGCGATGCGTACGCTCGTGCGTGCGGCTACTCCGTCGAACAGTAAAAAATACGTGATTGAAATTCGCGAACGCGGCGGAAACGCCGTGAACGTAGACGCGGAATAAACGCGATGGCGTACAGGCGAAAAAAAGGCTTTTTCGAAGAAAGCCTTTTTTTAGCGTTATAATAAACGAATAGGGCAGGTATGCGTTGAAACTGCTTTTTGAAAAAACGGGAGCGTTGACGAAAATGGATCGTCTGATTATTGGAGAGGTGCTGAAACCGCAGGGAATTCGCGGAGAATTGAAGGTGAAAACCTTCACCGATTTGCCCGAAGACGTAAAGGCGTTCGGTACGGTGTATATCGAAGACAAGCCGTATAAAATTCTTTCTTTCCGCGTCGGAACGGACGGGGCGGCGTATATGGGTTTGCGCGGCATTCCCGACCGCAACGCCGCGGAGCTTTTCCGTGGAAAAAAACTCGAAGGGAAACGCGACGACGCGCCTGCCCTCGAAGAAGGCAGATACTATATCGTGGATATACTCGGGCTTTCTTGCGAAACGGAGGAGGGCGAACAACTCGGCGTGGTGGAGCGTATCGATAATTTGGCTTCGGACGTGTACACCATAGAAAAGGCAGGAAAGAAAATACTCTTCCCTGCCGTAAAAGGCGTTATTGCCAAGGTGGATTTGGAAAACGGGAAACTTATCGTCAAGAAATCCGTTTTCGACGAAATCGCGGTGTATTAAAATCCGCTATTTCTTTGCGCGCATTCGCTCGGTCAATTTATTGAATACGCCCGTTTTTGCAAGCACGATAAATACGGCAATGCAAATGGCGGCGTCCGCAGGTATGTATACGCACTGATAAATAAGGGAATACATGAATGCGTTTTGCATTGCCCAGTTCGGCAAAGACACCCAAACCGCCCCTTGGGAGAAGAAGATCATTCCCGAAAGCAGGTGGCAGAGAAAGCGCAGAGAAAATACGGCTATGCAACCGAGGACGAGGGGTAAAGCGGCGCGCTCCTTGCGTTGTATTTTTCCGAAAAAGCCCATTACGCCGACGCTTGCAAAAGCGAGGAGATAATCCAAAACGAAGGTAGCAGGTGTGAGGATATAGGGCGATTCGACGAAATTCAGCAAGCCGTGGATAAGCCCGACGAGGGAACCGCTTTCCGCGCCGTAAACGTAGGCGAAAATCAAAATCGGCACGAACGAAGCCGCCGTGATCGAGCCGCCGTATTTCACGGGCTTGATTTTAAGGATCGCCAATACGAAAGACGACGCCACGCATACGCCTGCAAACGCGATTCGCTTTGCGTTGAACCGCTGCTTTTCGGAGCGATGAAACACGCCGAGAAAGGCAACGAGGACGAGCAACACGACGACTGCGCCGACGGAAATCTTACGTACGATTTTCGTGGTAGCCTCGCTCGCCTCTAAGAGGGAATAGAGAAACATAAAAACCTCCTTGTTCCGTCGCTTTGCGTTTTTTGGCAAGAAAAAAGCCCATGTGCGAGTGCGGTGGGCGTATAAAGACTTCTTGCCCGCGTACGACAACGGCGTATACGGAAACAAAACGGTTATCAATCTCTCGCTCAGGTATTACCCTGCCGATTCCAATGGTATAATCTCAGCTCTTGACGAGCACCCACGACGGACACACTATAAAATTTGTACTTTTATTATAAAATAAAAAAAAGACTTTGTCAAACGAAAGACGGTCGAAGAAGGAAAAAATGCGTTACGATTTTTATGCGTATATGGACAGAATGAAATATATCAAGCGTTGGCAACTCATGCGTTCGGTTCGGGAAGAAAATATTATGGAGCATTCCCAAAACGTAGCGGTGCTCGCGCATGCGCTCGTCACTATTCATAACGAGGTGTACGGCGGCTCGGCAGACGTCTTAAAAACGGTGCTGTACGCCATGTACCACGAAACGAGCGAGGTTATCACGGGCGATCTGCCTACACCGATCAAGTATTACAATCGCAGTATTCACGGCGCGTATAAGGAATTGGAGAAAAAAGCGAGCGAGAAGATTGTTTCCACGCTCCCCGAAGAAATGCGCGAAAAAATCGTGCCGTTCGTGCTTGCGGACGAGGAATGTGAGGAGTATCGCTTGGTGAAGGCGGCGGATCGTTTGGCGGCGTATATTAAATGCTTGGAAGAACTTCGTTCGGGCAACAGTGAGTTTTCCAAAGCCAAAAAGTCGATAGAAGCGGATTTGCACGCGCGCAATATGCCGGAGGTGGAGTACTTTTTCGAACATTTTGCAAAATCGTTGTCGCTTACGTTGGACGATTTGGACGTATAAAGCCGTTTATCGGAATTTTTGCGTTTCTCGTTTTTTTACGAGGAACGTTTTTTATACAACGTCGTTGGGAAGTGGACGAAAAATTGTCGCGGAATGTACATTGTAATGGCGGAGTGGGGGCGGTTGCCGCGTGAAACGTCGGACGGCGAGCGTGCTACGGCATATTCGTGACGGTTCTAATAGCCGTGGGAGATTTTAGACTGCGAAGAGTATCACACAATTTTCAACAACCCATAAAGATACAAACAAAAAAATAGAATATAATAGAAACAACAATAAAGGAAAAAGAGGACTTTATGAAAAAAATCCTGAAAACGATATTGGCGACGCTTTCGCTTGCTTGCGTTGCGTTCGGTTGCGTTGCTTGTTCGAGTAATTCGGCGTATGAACTCGCCGTGAAAAACGGCTTTACGGGTACGGAAAAAGAATGGCTGCAAAGCTTACGCGGAGAGAACGGCAAAGACGGCGAAAGCGTGACGGCGGCGGATCTCTATACGGAGGCGCAAAAAAACGGTTTTGAAGGCACGTATATCGATTTTTGCAGGAACGAGCTGAAAATCGAAGTGAACGAGGACAACGACACGGATACGATTGCGAAAAACGTAACGTCGGTCGTGAGTATTTATTGCGGCTTTTCGCGTACGGTCACTACGGGCGGCGGGTGGTACGGCGGCTATAAAACGCAGACGGAGTATTACAGTACGGCAGGAAGCGGCGTTATCATCGATTTGGATAAAGAAAACGGAAACGCTACGATCGTGACGAATTATCACGTTTTATACGATTCGACGTATACGAAGACGCTTTCCGATACGATATATCTCTATACTTACGGCGCATATAATCTTTTTAATCCCGAAAAAGAAACGTACGGTGACGGTATGCGCGCCACGTATGCGGGCGGTTCGATGGAGTACGACGTGGCGGTTTTGAAGGTTTATGATTGCGATTATTTGAAAAACAGTTTGGCTACGGAAGCGGTTTTCGGAGCTTCCGACGACGTGCAACTCGGTGAAAAAGTTTTTGCGATCGGCAACCCCGACGGCGCAGGCATCGCCGTGACGAGCGGCGTGATTTCCGTGGAGTCGGAGTATATCTCTATGTCCGCTACGAACGGGAGCGGCACGGTAAATTATCGCGTAATGCGCACGGACGCAGCTATTAACCACGGCAACTCGGGCGGCGCGTTGTTCAATGCAGAGGGGCAGCTTATCGGGATTACCAACGCAAAGAGCGTAGAGGAGGACGTAGACAATATGGGCTACGCTTTGCCGAGCACGCAGGTGAAAAATCTTTGCGACAATATTCTGGCGAACGCTGCCGTAAAGGTGGCGCGCCTCGGTATAACGGTGGAAACAACGGCTTCTTCGGCGTATTACGACGAACAAGGCAGATTGCGCACGCAGGAATCGTTTTGCGTTTCGCTTTCCTCATCGATATCAGAGAAAAGCGCGGCATACGGAAATTTGAGAACGGGCGACGTTATCAAGGAAATTAAAATAAACAGCGGCGAAACGAAGGTGCTTAAACGGCAATATCAGTTGAACGACGCTTTGCTCACCGTGCGAAAAGGGGATACGGTATACTTGACGGTCCTTCGCGACGGGATTGAGCAGAAGGTGACGATTGTCTTTGATAAAGACAGCTATTTTGATGAAATAGGTTAAGACAATGCAATGCGATTGGCGGTCGGCAAGAGGTTTTCTATAATCGGCGTCCGTGCTTTCGCTTATTATTGGCTCATACAAACTTCTCTTTTATGTTTTTTGTGGAAAAACGCGTTCGTGAAAACGGCGCGTTTTTTCCGAGTGAAAGGCTTTTGGGCTTTTTACGGCTTTTTTTTATCTCCTACCCTTGACAAATCGCACTTTTTTTAGTATACTGATTATGGCGTAAGCCGTGCAAAAAAGAAAAAAACGGAGTGAAGAATATGCGAACGGAAGAATTGATTGCCGCAGTGTCGGAACAGTCGAAAGAAAACGAAAAATTCGAGGCGATTCGGCGCGGTTTGCCGCTCGGCAAAAGCTTCGGCGGCGAGATATTGCTGTCGCAAAAGCGTGAAAAACCTTTGACCGTTCGCAATACTTGCGTGACGGGTATTTGGCGGACGACGTTTATTCGGCGGTTATTGGTGACCTTGTCGTGTTTGTACGAAAAAACGGAGGCTTGCTTTTTCGTGCTTTCTCCGCGCACGGAGTACGGCGAGTTGTTGCGCTTGCGCGCGGCGGACGTCACCGTGCCGTATGTTTCCGACGGCGCGCAGCTTTCGGCAGCGTTGGATACTTTGAAAGAGCTGCTGGAAATGCGCCGCACGGGCGGCGGCTATCCGCATATTTTCTTGGTGTTGGACGGCTTGGAAACTCTGGACGACGATGAAAACGGGGATTTGGCGGTGTATCGCAATATTTACGACCTGCTTATGCGCCGCGCGGATATAGACATTATCACGGGCGTGGAGTTGGCGCGCAGTATTTTTGCGGGCTATCCGGGGGCGTTCGTCGGCGTTGGGAATTGCCTCGTCAGCACGCGCGAGGACGGAAAAGCCGACGTTACGTACGTCAACGACGATTCTTCGTTGACTTTGCCCGTTTCCGTCGTATACCCCTCCGAACCCTCCGTTATGGAAAGCATTATTTTCTTGAACGCCCTTCCTGCCGCCGAGATAAGCGGCGACGAAAACGCGTAATTTTTTCGATATGCGCGAAGAACGTTTTGACTTTCATCAAATACCTGCCCCCTTGCTTTCATGGTATGCGCGCGAAAAACGCGCATTGCCTTGGAGAGCGGAAAGCACCCCCTATCGGGTGTGGATATCCGAGGTCATGTTGCAACAGACGCGCGTAGAGGCGGTGAAAGGGTACTACGCGCGCTTTATGCAGGCGTTGCCGACGGTGGACGCGCTTGCCGCGTGCGAGGAAGAGCGACTGTTGAAGCTTTGGGAAGGCTTAGGCTATTACAGCCGCGCACGGAACTTGCAAAAGGCGGCGAAAATGCTTGTTTCGCGCTACGGCGGCGTATTTCCCGACGATTACGAGGCGTTGCGTTCGTTGCCCGGGATAGGCGATTACACCGCCGGCGCAATCGCTTCCATTGCGTTCGGAAAACCGATTCCTGCCGTGGACGGCAACGTCGTGCGCGTGGCGTCGCGGTTGGAACGCTACGAGGGCGTGGCAACCGACGGCAAGTATAAAAAGGTGCTTGCGGAGCGGCTTGCCGCCGTTTATCCCGAAGAGGGGGAGGCTTGCGGCGCGTTTACGCAGAGCTTGTTCGAGCTGGGGGCGTTGCTTTGTAAACCGCGCGATCCCGATTGTGCGGCGTGCCCGTTGCAGTCGATATGCCGCGCTTGTATAGACGGCGTACAGACGGCGTATCCCGTGCTTGCGCCGAAGAAAGAAAAACGGGTGGAGCAAGTGTATGCGTTTTTGATAGAAACGCCGAACGGGTTTTGCATTCGTCGTCGGGAAACGGGCGTTTTACGTGGCATGAACGAGTTTCCGTCCGCCGTATACACGGATGGCGAAACCGCGGCAAATGTATTAAACGAGTGGGGTATGTCTGCGTTTACGGAAATTTCCCGAAAACGATTTCGGCATATTTTCACCCATATTCGTTGGGAGATTACCTGCGTGCACGTGCGTACGGAAAGCGCGCCGTTCGATACGTACGGCTTGGACGAGATCGCGGAGAGCATTTCTCTGCCGACGGCGTTTCGGCAATGTTTGCGGCTGTTGCAAGAGGAGAAAAATAGTGGAGAAAGCCTATAAGCTTATGTTTGAACTTGTGCCCGAGGAGTGCTGGTATTCCAATTTACGCAGCGTGTTGTCGCGCGCGGATTGGGACAGGGTGCGCAAGGACGCCTATGCGCGCGCAGGCGGCAAGTGCTGTATTTGCGGCGCGCGCGGCAGGTTGGAGGCGCACGAGCGTTGGAGCTATGACGAGGCGAACGCTTTGCAGAAATTGGAGGACGTCGTCGCGCTTTGTCCGCGCTGTCACGAAGTCGTGCATATCAGCCGTACGCAGCTCGTGGGCAAGGGTGCGGAAGCGGAGGCGCATTTTATGCGCGTAAACGGCTGTTCGCAAATGGAATTTCACGCCGCCCTCGGCGAAGCCAACGAGGCGTATTGTCGGCGTAATCGGATAGAGGGCTGGACGACAGACCTTTCTTGGCTGAAAGAGCGTTTTCGCTTGCAACCGCTCGGCGCGCGTTAAAGCCGACGCGCGGAACGATTTATAAAATTATATGCGGCGCGTAGCTATCGCGCGAAGGAGTAAAAAATATGAAAGTATTGCTTGTCAACGGAAGTCAGCACGAGCACGGATGTACGTATACCGCGCTTAGCGAAGTACAAAAGGCGTTGAACGCCAACGGCGTGGAAACGGAGATCTATTGGATCGGGCAGAAGCAAACGCTCGGTTGCAAGGGGTGCTGGGCATGCAAAAAGATTAAAAAATGCGTCATCGACGACGGCGTGAACGAGTTCGTGGAAAAAGCGGCGGCGTTCGACGGCTATGTGTTCGGTTCGCCCGTGTACTACGCTTCGGCGGCAGGCGCGCTCGTCAGCTTTATGGACCGCGTGTTTTACAGCGGCGGCAAAAATCTCGCGTACAAGCCTGCGGCGGCGGTGGTGAGTTGCCGAAGAGCCGGCGCGAGCACGACTTTCGACGTCATCAATAAGTATTTCACGATCAATAACATGCCGATCGTCGGTTCTAATTATTGGAACGAGATACACGGCAACACGGCGGAAGAAGCGTTGCGGGACGAGGAAGGTTTGCAGACGATGCGTGTTCTCGGCAACAACATGGCGTGGCTGTTGCAATGTATCGAAAAGGGAAAAGAAGCAGGAATCGCGCCCGTACGCGAACGCAAGATTATGACGAATTTTATTCGTTGAAAACGAGTTTTACAAAATTTTTACAAGTCGCAAACGTTTTTGAAACGGGCGGCTTGTATACTATATGTAGGCGGTGTCGGTATGAAAAAGATTTTGGTGGTAGAGGACGATAAGGCGATAAACGGGCTTGTGTGTTCGTATTTGCGCGAGGCAGGGTACGAAACGACGGCTTGCTACGACGGCGAAACGGGGCTGAACGCGTTTGCGGAAGGCTCGTTTTCTATGGTCATAAGCGATGTTATGATGCCGAAATTGGACGGCTTCGGCTTGGCAGAGGCGATTCGTTTGACGGACAAAAAAGTGCCGATTTTGTTTATGACGGCAAAGGACGACAAGCCGTCGAAATTGTACGCGTATCGATTGGGCGTGGACGATTACGTCGTGAAGCCGTTCGATATGGACGTGTTTATGTTGCAGGTGGCGGCGTTGCTTCGCCGTGCAGGCATCGAAAACGAAAAAGTGTTGACGGCAGGCAATTTGACGATGAACGAAGAGGAACATACGGCGTATTTGGACGGCGAGGAGTTGCCGCTTACGGTGCGCGAGTTCGATTTGCTTTTCAAGTTGCTTTCCTACCCGAAAAAGACGTTTACGCGCTCCGCGCTTATGGCGGAGTTTTGGGACTACGATTCGTCGGCGACGTCGCGCACGGTGGACGTGTACATGGCGAAATTACGGGAAAAGACGGCGGCGTGCGACGGGTTCGAAATCGTGACGGTGCACGGGCTCGGCTATAAGGCGGTGTTGCAATGAAAAACGGAAAGCGTAGCGGCGCGCTGTTCGGCGCGTTGCTGTTTTTTATAACGATTGCCGCCACGGTGACGCTCGCTGTGCTTGCCTACGTATACGCCGACGGAAAAACCGACGGCGATCACGGACAAGTCGCACTCGTTATGTTGCTCGTGATTCTTTTCTTATCCGCGCTCTGTACGCTGATTGACTTCGGGCGGCGCAGGTTTACGGTCGAGCGTCCGACGGAGCAGATTTTACGGGCAACCGAGCGGATCGCGCGCGGCGATTTTTCCGCGCGGTTGTTGCCGCGGCACGTTTACGGACGATACGACGAGTACGATTTGATTATGGAAAATCTCAATCGAATGGCGGAGGCGTTAAGTAAATCGGAAGTGCTGAAAAACGATTTTCTTTCCAACGCCTCGCACGAGCTGAAAACGCCGCTTACCGTCATTCGGAATTACGCCGCCCTGCTCGCGCGCGAAAAGGACGAAGAACGGCGCGAAGAGTACGCGGCAACCCTTTCGAGGGCGGCGGAACGGCTGAGCAACCTCGTAACGAATATATTGAAATTGAGCAAATTGGAAAACGAGCGGTTGTTGCCCGAAAAAACACGGTTTTCGTTGGACGGCTTGCTCGCGGAAACAATCGTCGGATACGAAACGCGGATCGAAGAAAAGCGGATAGACTTGCGTTGCGATTTGGAGGAAATGTCGGTGGAGTCTGCCGCAGGGTATCTCGAGATCGTGTTCTCCAACTTGCTTTCCAACGCGATAAAATTCACGGACGAGGGGGGCATGGTCGAGGTTATGCTGAAAAAAGACGGTAAAAACGCCGTCGTTCGGGTGCGCGATACGGGTTGCGGCATTTCCGAAGAAACGGGTGCGCGCATTTTTGAAAAGTTCTATCAGGACGATACGTCGCACGCGCAGGAGGGAAACGGGCTCGGGTTGGCTCTCGTCAAGCGCGTCATCGATCTTTTGGGCGGTGAAATTTCCGTCGTGAGCGAACTCGGAAAAGGCAGTGCCTTCACCGTTACGCTGAAAAACGTCGTTTCGGAGTGAAGAGGAATAGTTTATGTGGAAAAAACTTTGGGAAAAGCTCATGCGCCCGAACGTCCTGATATTGACGGCGGCGTACATCGTCACCGCGCTTTTTTGCGGCGGCGCAATCGCTATGGCGGTGCTTTCGCCGCGCTATCCGCGGCTTAGCGTGCTTTCGTATGTTTTGTACGCGTTTGCCGCCTTGTCGTTGACGTATACGGTGTATACGCTCGTGAAAAAAATTCCGCAATGGAAAAGAAACGTAAAGGAACGCCTGCACGCAAATCCCGTCACGGGGGAGCTGATGCGCGATTTCGGCTTGCGTACGGTGGTGTTTTCCGCGGGTTCGTTTTTATGGACGGCGGCGTACGGCTGTTATCACGGCGGATTGAGTATTTATTATCGTTCCGTTTGGTACGGCTCGTTGGCGGCGTATTATATTATTCTCGCCTGTATGCGCGGCGCGATCGTATTATATCGCCGCAAACAGCGCGGTCGCGCAAGGGACGAACGGGCGGACTTGAAGCGGTATCGCACGGTCGGCTATTTGCTGATTGTTTTGATTTTGGCACTGTCCGCGGCAATCGTGCAAATGGTGGTGACGGATGCGGCTTTTCACTCGCCCGGGCTGTTGATATATGTATCGGCGGCGTATACTTTCACGAAAATTATCATGTCCGCGCGGAATTTCGTACGGGCGCGGAAACAGTCCGATTATACGGTGGAGGCGTTGCGTAGCGTCAACGCGGCGGATGCGACGGTATCCTTGCTGACTTTGCAGACGGCAATGTTCCGCTCGTTCGGCGGCGACGTGAATACGGGCGCGGCAAACGCCGTAACGGGTGCGTGCGTATGCGCTTTGGTGCTTGCGCTCGGCGTATATATGCTGGTGAAAGCCCGTCGGGAAGAGAAACGGATTTCGGAGGAAAGAAATGGAAGAACGGAATAAATTCGAATATAAATATACCGCTCCCACGGAGGAGGAACGCCGCGTAGCGGAAAGCCTTCGCAGGGAGTATCTTGCGGAGGAAAAAGAGGAAAGCGGCGTCTCGCGTTTGCGAAACTTGGATAGAAAAGTAAAAACGCCGCCGACCATACTCGGCTGGGGCTTGGGCGTTGGCGGAACGTTGCTTTTCGGGGTTGGCTTGACGATGATTTTGGAATGGGATCTGACGGCTTGGGGTGCGTTCGTCGCCCTGCTCGGCTGCGTGCCCGTCGCGCTTGCCTATCCGCTTCATAAGCGTTGGTTGCAGGCGCGCAAGAAAAAATATCGCGCGGAGATTTTGCGCCTTTCGGAAAAGCTGCTCGCGCAAGAAAAATAGTCGTGTTTACAAAATTCTAACAAAAGCTTTACCGAACGTTTACCGATTTTTGTTTTTTTGGCAATATCCGCGTTGTATACTATAAGCACAAAGTTCGGGTGAACCGAAAAAAGAAAAAACGGAGTGTGAAGAATTATGAGTAACAACGAACAGGCTATTGTAAACGCAATTTGCGAAGAGTACACGGAAAAACCGAGGACGAAATTCAACGATTTGTTGGAGTTGGATAAAAAGGTGAAACGTCCTGCGAATATTTTTGCCTATGCTTTCGGTTCGGCCGGCGCGTTGGTGTTGGGTACGGGCATGTGCCTTGCCATGAAAGTCATCGGCAAAAAGATCGCTTTTATGATGCCTTTCGGTATCGTAATCGGTTGCGTGGGGATCGCTATGGTGACGGCGAACTATTTCTTGTATAAGAAAATTTTGAAAAGCCGTAAGGCAAAGTACGGCGCGGAGATCCTTTCGCTCAGCAACGAGCTGTTGCACGAATAATTTCTTTTATATTGCCTATGAAAACGCCTCGCGAATAAACTTCGCGAGGCGTTTGGTTGTATACGATCGAAAGGACTGCATACAGCTACATGATCGATTTGCAACGTTTCCTTAGACGAAGGAATGTTCCGCGCGTATCACACAGCGGCAGTTGCTTCGTTTTTCGGCAATCGCGCACGCCACCGCGTGTTCGGCTTCGGCGGCGGACAACTTGCAATCCGCAGGCAAAAGCAGGTCGAAAATGAGATTTATGTTCGTTTCGCCGCGCGTAATGCGGAAATCGTGAATGGTGAGGTCGGCTTGGACGGATTTTGCCGCTTCCGCCGCAAGCGCGCACAACTCGTCCGTCAGCGGATCGTCGGTGACGATGGGATCGAGGTGAATGGTGACGATACAGCCGAACGCTTCGTGCATGTCGCGCTCCATTTGATCGACTTCTTCGTGGGCTACGTTGATGTCCGAGGCGGCGGAAACTTCCGCGTGAAAGGAAACGATTTTTCTGCCCGGTCCGTAATCGTGCACCATGACGTCGTGTATGCCGAGGATTTGCGAATATCGCTCGGAAAAATTGTAAATATCTTTAATAAAAGCGGGATCGGGCGGAGAGCCGAGCAACAGATCGATGGTTTCTTTGGCGGCTTTCGCGCCTGCCAAAAGGATAAACACGGAAACGAGCAACCCTGCGTAGCCGTCCACGGAAACGCCCCAAACGGAAGCGACGACGGCGGCGGCAATGACGAGCCCCGTGGCGATACAGTCGCTAAGGCTGTCCGTTGCCGAAGCTTTTAAGGCGACGGACTGAATGCGGTTTCCTACGCGACGGTAGAAAAAGAAAAGCCAAGCTTTTACGAGTATGGACGCGCCGAGAAGCGCGTACGTTACGGCGCGTATCGCGGTGGGTTCGGGATGCAAGATTTTTTCGAAAGAAGAGGTGAACAGTTCGAAACCGACGAGAATGATCAGCATATCCACGATAAAGCCCGAAACGTATTCCAGCCGACCGTGCCCCAAAGGGTGCTCCTTATCGACGGGCTTGTTCGCCAAGCGAAAGCCGATGAGGGAAACGATGGCGGAACCGGCGTCGGCGACGTTGTTGAACGCGTCGGCGACAATCGCGAGCGAGCTTGCGAGAATACCGACGGTCAATTTGCCGACGAACAGCAATAAATTGAGAAATATCCCCGTAAAACCTGCAAGCGAGGCGTAGCGCGCGCGTACGGCAGGTTCGGCAGGATTTTTATCTTTTCCGATAAACAGTCGAATTAAAAGATCGGTCATGGAGACGCTCCTTTTTTGCTCCGAGAAAAGCAATGCATGTTTTTTCGGCGCGATGATAGAAAATATTATAGAACCGTCCATCTTTTTTGTCAACTTAAAACGCAGTGCTGAAAAATATTTCCTTAAAAAGAATTGACAAGACGGCTATATTATGGTATGATAAAGGAACGGCGCGCAAAACGGATGCGCCGACGAATAAGGAGGGCTGATTATGCCTTGGGATATTATAAAGGCGATTGCGTTGCTCGCGGTCGGCTTCGTGTTTTTGGTGAAAGGCGCGGATTGGTTTGTGGACGGTGCGGCAGGAATTGCGGAAAAATTGCGCGTGCCGCAGTTGATCATCGGGCTTACCATCGTTTCGTTCGGGACGAGCGCGCCCGAACTCGCTACGTCGATTATTTCTTCGGTGCAAGGTAGTGCGGATATTGCAATCGGTAATATTATCGGTAGCAACATAACGAACATTTTATTGATTTTGGGCGTTACGGCGGTGATTTGTCCGCCGCTCGTGCAAAAGAATACCTTGCGCATGGATTTTCCCGTGCTTCTCGGTGCGACGGTGCTGATTTTGCTGTTGGGTGGTTTCGATAATACGATCGGGCGGTTGGACGGCTGGATCATGTTTTTGCTGTCGCTTGTCTATACGCTCGCACTCATTTGGTACGCCGTGCGCGAAAGCAAAAAACAGCCTACCATGTCTGCGTTGAACGACCACGACGTGATTGGAGAAGAAGCGAAGGAAACACCGAAAAAAGGCTTTGCCGCATGGTACGATAAAATGTGCGCGCATACGTGGTTTTTGACGATCGTCACCCTTGTAGGACTGGTGCTCGTGGTGGTGGGCGCGCTGTACGGCGTGATTCCAGGCGCGACGACGATTGCGCAAAAGGCAGGCGTCTCCGAAAAGATAATCGGTTTGACGATTGTGGCGGTGGGCACTTCCTTGCCCGAACTCGTCACCTGCGTTATTGCCGCGCGAAAAGGGGAAACGGATATTGCCGTAGGCGACATCGTCGGCAGCAATATTTTCAATATTTTGCGTACGATAGGGCTTTCGGCGATGATATTGCCGTTGCCGTTTGAAAACTCGTTTTGGATTGACGGTTCGATCGCGCTCGGCGCGGCAGGGCTTCTTGCCGCGTTCGGCTACGCCAAAGGACACAAGCTTCGCCGTTGGGGCGGCATACTCATGCTGGCGTTGTTTGCGGCGTACTACGTTTATCTTTTCGCTTTTTAAGGGGCGACGGGACAACTTTTTCGCAATCGTCGAAAAAATCTCGGAAAAGCGCGTAAAAACGCTTGCAAAAAAAATCAAAATCCTATATAATGGTTAGCGACTTCGAGCGTTCCGCTGCCTTTTTCGGGCGTGATGAGGCATCACGCAGCGGGTTATGAACGTATCGTAAATAACGGAGGTAAAGTCTGAAAATGAAAGGAATTATTGAAGCTATCAACGCCGAGAGCATGAAAGCGGAAGTTCCCGCGTTCAACGTAGGCGACACGATCAAGGTCGGCTATAAGATCATCGAAGGCGGCAAGGAAAGAGTCCAGAACTTCGAGGGCGTCGTAATCGCAAAGAAAAACGGCGGCATTTCCGAAACTTTCACCGTACGCCATATTTCTTACGGCGTAGGCGTAGAGAAAACCTATCCCGTACATTCTCCCAAAATCGCGCATATCACGGTTGTGAGAAAGGGTAAGGTCAGAAGAGCGAAGCTGTACTATTTGCGCGGTCGTACCGGCAAAGCGGCTAAGGTCAAAGAAAAAATTTAAGCGTCGGGGGTATCCCGAAGAGAGTAAGTTCGCCCAAAGTCGAAGGCGAACTTATTTTTTATGCGAAAACAGGCAAAATTCAGTTTACTTTTTTTGCGTTTTCGGGTACAATAGAGTGGAAAAATATATAAGGAAGAAATTGCTTTCGCGTTTTTCGCGCGAAAAGGCTTTTTCCGAAGGAGCAACTATGAAAAAGATAACCGCGTACACGTGGGCGTTTATCCTTCTGATCGCGGCGTTTCTCGTCGGCGGCTTGTTTACGCTCGGCAGCCCGAAAACGACCGGTTCGACGCTTACGGTGGCGTCGGGAAGCGACGCGGCGGCGTGCTATTCCCTCAGCTTGGACAGCGGCGAAAAATTGGACGCCGTTTACGTCAACGTCGGCGCAATGCACACGGCGGTGGGCAGCGACGTAACGATTACGGTGAAAACTTCCACGACTTCTACGGGTACGCCCTCGTGGTCTACGTTCGGTAAAGCCGTTACGCTCGACAATATCTACGGTGAAACGGGCGCAAGCGGCGCAAACTATAATTGGGTGAAGTATGCGGACGGGCAGAGTAAGAGCAGTATCAAGAAAATCTCTTTCTCCGCGAGCGCATACGTGGAGCTCAACGAGATTGTCTGCCTGAATACGGACGGGGAGATTATCGAATTGACGCCCTATACCGCAGGTTCGAGCTATACTTTCGACGAATTGTCCGCCGCCATCGACAGACAGGAAAATTTTCGCCGAGAAAACGGCGCGTATTATAACTTTACGCAGGACGAAGCGTATTACATGAGCTCCGTGCACAACGTGCTCGGCGGAAAGAAGCTGTATAGTAGCGCGCGTTATGTTTTGGACGGGAATTTCAACTATCTCGCGACGTTGTTGATGACGCCCTCCGTGGCGATTTTCGGCGATAGCGTATTTGCGGTTCGTTTGCCTGCTTTCCTGTCGACTTGCGTTTTGCTCGTATTCGCGTATTTGCTTTTGCGCGCGTTGACGAAGAGCGATAAACTTTCCTTCTTCTTCGCGGTTGCGCTTGCCGTCGGCGGCATGACGACGACGGTGGGACGGCTCGGCGCGCCGTACGCAATGGTGGCGAGCGCGCTCGTCGTAAGCGCGTATTGTATGTACCGTTTCTTCTCGCGCGGTATTTCTTCCAAACATATCGTGCGCGGCGGTATGCCCGTATTCCTTTCGGGAGCTTTTGCGGCGATCGCCATGGCGATGGATATTACGGCGGTGATCCCCGTCGTCGGCATTTTGGTGTTATTCGGGTTCGGCTTGCGCAGACAAAAACTTGCGTATGCGTTGGCGTTGAAAAAAGTCGGCGGCGAAAATGCCGTAACGACGGAAGAGAACGGCGAAGTCGTCTACGCCAACGCGGCGGCGGAGCGCGCCCATGCGACGTACGCGCAAAAAACGCGTATCAGCTACGGCTTTGCGGCGTTGTCTTTCGGAGCGGTGACGTTGGTGCTGTTGTTGCTGTCGTCGGTGCTTATTTACTCTGCTTATATGAAATCCGTCGGCAATCAGGCGACGAGCTTCATCGTCATGCTTTGGCGCGGCGTTAAGGCGTCGGCAAGAGAAACGGGCGTGACGAGTTTTGCCGCGACGAACGCAATGAACGTGCTCGGTTGGTGGTTGCCGTTGAAGCCTGCTACGCTGTATGCAGGGGTGACGTCGGCGGCTTCGGGCGAGTACGTCGCTTGGAACGCTTTCCCCAACGCGGCGGTCAGTGTGGCTTGCTTCTTGGCTTTCCTCGGCATGACGGCAAAAGTCGTCGTCGATTTCGCGAAGAAAGCGAAAGATAAAAAGAGTTTGCGCATTCGCAGAACGTATTTCGTATTGTTCGGCGGTATGTTGGCGGCTATGGCGGCAGGCATGCTTCGCGGCAACGCGTCGGCGGCGACGGGACTTTTGTTCCATGTGCTGTACGTCGGTTTCTTGCCGCTCGCGGCGACGCTTCTTCCCGAAGCGGAAACGAGAGAGGAACGCGTGCTCGTCGATGTCGTGCTTTGGGTGGCGGTTGTGCTGTTTGCCGCGATGTTCGTTTTGAATATTCCGTCGATGTACGGCTTCGTCACGACGGCGCGGCGCGCGAAATGGTTCGGCTGGACGAGTCTTTGGAACAACGGCTTTTTCAGACCGTGAACCGTTGAGATCCGCAGTATACGTTGCGGATTTTTGCCTTTTATAAAAGCCGAACGGCTTTAAGGGGGAGTTATGATAGCAAAGGTACAAAGCTACGCTTTGTCGGGTTTGGAGGGCGTGTGCGTCACCGTCGAGGCGGATATTTCCAAGGGAATGCCTGCCTACGAAATGGTGGGGCTGCCCGACGCGGCGGTAAAGGAATCGAAGGAACGCGTGCGTAGCGCGATTAAAAATAGCGCGTTGGAGTTCCCCATTCATAAGATCACCGTCAACCTTGCGCCTGCTTACGTCAAAAAGGAGGGTTCGTCTTTCGATTTGCCCGTGGCGGTCAGTTTGTTGCTTGCGTACGGGACGTTGCAGGCGAGCGTAGAGGGAATCGTGTTTTTGGGCGAACTTGCCTTAAACGGCGATTTGCGCCCCGTTTCGGGCGTGTTGCCGTCGATTATTTCCGCGCGAGATAAGGGCTTTACGCAGTTTATCGTTCCGAAAGACAACGAAAAAGAAGCAGGGTTTATCCACGGCGTGCGCGTGTACGCCGCGCGGAACTTGCGCGAAGTGTTCGATCATCTTTCGGGATTGTCGCCCTTGTCTCCCGTGCCCGTCGCTTCTTTCGAGGCCGCGCATAAAATCGGCGTGGGCAGTCATGATCTGTCTTTCGTGAAAGGGCAGGCGATTGCAAAACGCGCCTTGGAAGTAGCCGTTGCAGGCGGACACAACATACTGTTCGTAGGGCCGCCCGGAAGCGGTAAAACCATGCTCGCCCGTTCTTTGCCCTCCGTGCTTCCCGAAATGTCTTTCGAAGAAGCGTTGGAAATTACGAAAATTCATTCGGTGGCAGGGTTGCTCGGCGAGGACGGGATTGTTACGGAACGCCCTTTCCGCAGTCCGCACCATACGGCGACGACCGTTTCTCTGTGCGGCGGCGGCAATAAGTCGGTGCACCCGGGCGAAATCAGCTTGGCACACGGCGGCGTGTTGTTTTTGGACGAGTTGCCCGAATATAAGCGTTCCGCTTTGGAAGCGTTGCGGCAACCGTTGGAGGACGGCGTGATCACCATTTCCCGTTCGGGCGGCACGGTCACCTATCCTGCTTCCTTTATGCTTTGCGCCAGCATGAACCCTTGTCCGTGCGGCAATTACGGCAGTGCGAAACGGCGTTGCACCTGCACGCCGAACGATATTCGCAAATATCGTGCGCGCGTATCCGGACCGTTGCTCGACAGGATCGATATTCAGGTAGAAGTGGACGGCGTGGAGTACGACGACCTTGTATCCGAAGCGCACGAAGAAACGAGCGCGGAAGTGAAAGCGCGCGCCGATTCGGCAAGACGTATACAAAGGGAACGCTTCGGCGACGGCGAAGTGAAAACGAATGCCGAAATGCGCGAAAGGGAAACGCGGCGGTATTGTCGGCTCGACGCAGCTTGCGAAGAAGTTTTGCGCGAGGCGTTCAACAGCCTGCATTTATCCGCGCGTGCTCGTTCGCGTATATTGAAAGTGGCGCGGACGATTGCCGATTTGGAACTTTCGGAAAATATCAAGCCGGAACATTTATACGAAGCGATTTCCTATCGAACGTACGGCGCGATTGTAGAGGACTGATATGTGGTTGAAGCTATATTCGGCGTATTTGGCGGCGGCTTCGCTGTTTGCGTTTTGCCTCTACGCCGCGGATAAAAATAAAGCCAAACGGGGTGCGTGGCGCGTACGGGAAAGCGTATTGCTTTGCGTTTCCTTTTTCGGCGGCGGAATAGGCGGCTATCTCGCTATGTGGCTCACGCGGCATAAAATACGGAAAGCGTATTTCCATTTGACGCATATCGTCGCGATCGCTTGGCAACTATCCCTTCTTTTGTATCTGATAAAAACCACGGGCGGATTGTCGTTCGTCGGAGGCGGAGGTGCGGTTTGCTTGCTTTGATACGAGAAAAAGGCATACGGGAAATTCCGTCGGATTCTCCGCTCTATCCGCCGCAGTGGCGCGAATTGTCCGACGCGCCGCCCGTCGTATACGCCGTGGGGAACGTCGCGCTTTTACGAGAACGTAAAATAACGATAGTCGGCTCTCGTCGCACACCTGCCCACGCCCTGCGCTTGGGTACGCAGATTGCCAAGGAACTTGCTTCGGCGTTCGTCGTCGTAACGGGTACAGCCGACGGCGGCGATTCTGCCGCCATAGAGGGCGGTTTGGCGAGCGGACGGATAATCAGTATATCGGCAGGCGGTTTCTCGGCGTTGCCGCAAAGCAATCTCGCGTTGCTTCGGCGCGTGGCTTCGGAAGGATTGTTGCTTTCGCCGCACCCCTTCGAATCTACCGTGCGCGCCTATTCGTACGAGTATAGAAACAAGCTGTTGGCTGTGCTGGGCGAAGGCACGCTCGTGCTCGGCGCGGCGGAAAAAAGCGGCGCATTGATCACGGCGCGATACGCAAAGCGTTTTCAAAAACCGATTTTCGCGCTTCCGTATGCGCCGGGGTCGGCGGTCGGCGGCGGTTGCAACGCCTTGTTGAAGCAGGGCGGCGTATTGACGGAAACGGCGGAGGACGTTGCGGCGTTTTTCAATGTCGAGCTACGCGCGCGGAATGCGCAAGCGGCGTTATCGTCGGACGAAGCGCGGGTATATGCGGCGTTGAAAGAATTCGGCGAAGGGCATATTTCCGAAATAGCAACCCGTTCGGGCTTGCCGAGCTATAAACTTCGTTCGGTGCTCTCCGCGTTGGAGATAAAAGGGCTTGCCGTCGCCGTAGGCGGCAATCGCTACGCGCCCGTATAAGCGTGCGAAAATCGAGAATAAGAACGAAAAACAACGATTGAAAGGAATATAGCATGGATTTAATTATCGTAGAGTCGCCTTCCAAGGCAAAAACCATTTCCAAGTATCTGAAAGGCAAATATCGCGTGGACGCTTCCGCAGGGCATATTCGGGATCTGCCCGTGCATACGCTCGGCGTGGATATTCAGCACAATTACGAGCCGAAGTACGTCAATTCCGAAGGGAAAGAGGATGTTATTCGTCGGTTGGTGGACGCGACGAAAAAAGCCGATCGCGTTTACCTCGCAACCGACCCCGACCGTGAGGGCGAAGCAATCGCGTGGCATTTGCAAACGGTGCTCGGTTTGGACGCCGAAGGGCAAAATCGTATCGAATTCAACGAAGTTTCCCAACGCGCCATCGAGGCGGCTTTGAAAACGCCTCGTCGCATCGATTACAGCCTCGTGGACGCGCAACAGGCGCGCCGCGTGCTCGATCGTCTCGTCGGCTATAAATTGTCAACGTTGCTTAATCATAAAATCGAAGATAAAAACGGCAACGGCAAGCGTACCCTTTCGGGGGGCAGAGTGCAATCGGTCGCTTTGCGGTTGATTGTCGAACGGGAGCGTGAAATCACCGCGTTCGTGCCGCAAGAATATTGGAATTTGACGGCAGAATTGCAGGATATTCCGAAACAATACGCCTCTTTTAAGGCATTGTTGGAAAAGAAAGGAACGCGTCGTTACAAGCCGTCCTCGGCGGCAGAGACAGAGCAGGTGCTCGCCGAGCTGGCGAAAGGCAGCTTCATCGTTTCCAAAGTGAAAAAATCGGTGGTAAAGGCGCATGCGCCCGCACCGTTCACGACCAGCTCTTTGCAACAGGATGCTTCGACGAAACTCGGTTTCAGCGCGCCCGAAACGATGTCGCTCGCACAGCATTTGTACGAAGGTATCGCGACGGAAAACGGCGATCATATTGCGTTTATCACCTATATGAGAACGGACTCCGTGCGTATTTCCAAAGAGGCGCAGGAGAAGGCTTTGGAACGTATTCGTAAGGTGTACGGCGACGCGTACGTGCCCGAAAAACCGAATTATTACGCCACGAAAAAAGGCGCGCAGGACGCGCACGAAGCAATTCGTCCCATCGACGTCGAAATGACGCCCGAAAAAGCGAAAACGCTTTTGGATAAAAAGCATTACGCCTTGTATCGATTGGTGTACGAACGGTTTATGGCTTCGCAGATGGCGGAGGCGCGCTATAACAGTATGCAAATGGAGATCGACAACAGCGGCTATACCTTTAAGGCGAGCGGAAAAGTGTTGCTGTTCGCAGGTTTTACGGCAATCTATCAGGAAACGGCGGCAAAGAAAGACGACGAGGACGAGATCGGCTCTTCCAAGCTGTTGCCCGACTTGCAGGAGGGGGACGCGCTTGCTCTCGTCAATATGCAAAAGGAGCAGAAATTTACGAAACCGCCCCTTCGTTATACGGACGCTTCGCTCGTTAAAACGATGGAAGAAAAGGGGATTGGCAGACCTTCCACCTATGCGACGATCATTTCCAAACTCATGCAAAAATACGTCAAAAAAGACGGAAAATATATGATTCCTTCGGCAATTGCGTATGACGTCGTCGATATGCTCGTGCATTGCTTCTCCGACGTCATGGATGTGGGGTTTACGGCAAATATGGAAACGAAGTTGGACGATATCGAAGAGGGCGACGTGGATTGGCATTCCGTCATCGGCGATTTCTATCCGGGATTTGAAACGAAGTTGCGCGCGGCTTCTTCCTACGGCGACGAACAAACGCAGGAGATTTGCGGCAAGTGCGGACATTTCATGATTCGCCGTATGGGAAAATTCGGCAAGTATCTTGCTTGTTCCAACTATCCCGAATGTCAAAATATCCTCAGCGAGGGCGAGAAGGAGATTTCCTCCGTGCGTTGCCCGAAGTGCGGCGAAAACATGGTCGTAAAGAGCGGTAAATTCGGCAGATTTTTGGCTTGCCCCAACTATCCCGATTGCAAATCCACCATGTCTATGCCGACGGACGAAGAACCGAAGCTTGTCGGAAAATGCCCCGAATGCGGCTCGGCAATGACCGTGCGCAAATCGAAAAAAGGCAAGGTGTATTACAGCTGCCTCGGCTATCCCGAATGTAAATTCATGAGCTGGGACGTTCCGACGGGCGAAAAGTGCCCGAAGTGCGGCGGCGCGCTCGTAAACACGGCGCGCGGCGGCGTGAAGTGCAGCAATAGGGAGTGTGATTATCGCATTGCCGCGCCGAAAAAGGCGGCGAAAAAGGACGAGGGCGATTTCACGCCGAACTACGCGGACGATTTCCTGCCGCCTCCCTTGGTAGACGAACCGCAATATTACGGTTTCGACGAGGGCGACGATGTCGAATAAAGCGGAAGTTTGGGTAATCGGCGGCGGTTTGGCAGGCAGTGAAGCGGCGTATTATTTGGCGAGCCACGGTATCGACACGGTTTTGTGGGATATGAAGCCGAAGAAATTTACGCCTGCCCACGAGAGCGAGAATTTCGGGGAACTCGTTTGTTCTAATTCCTTGAAAAGCAACGACGTTTACGCCAACGCCTGCGGACTTTTGAAAGAGGAAATGCGCCTGCTCGGTTCGATGATTATGGAGGCGGCGGACGCAACCAAAGTGCCTGCCGGCGCGGCACTTGCCGTGGATAGGGAAAAATTTTCTTCCTATATCACCGAAAAGTTGCGGGATTGTCCGCACCTTACGTTGCGAAGCGAAGAGGTGACTTCTATTCCCGAATTGAAAAACGGAGGGGGCAGGTATGCGATTATCGCAACGGGTCCGTTGACGGCGGACGCACTTTTCGAGGATATAAAACGCTTTACCGGGGGCGGTTTGCACTTTTACGACGCTTCCGCGCCGATTGTATCCGCCGAAAGCGTGGATCTGCGTTTCGCGTTCACGGGCGATCGTTACGGCAAGGGCACGGGCGATTATATCAATTGTCCGATGACGAAGACGGAATATTACGCGTTCGTGGACGAGCTGTTGAAAGCGGAACGCGCAGAGTTGCACGATTTTGAAAAACGAGAAATTTTCGAGGGGTGTATGCCGATCGAAGTAATGGCTTCGCGCGGCGTCGATACGTTGCGCTACGGCACGTTGAAACCCGTCGGGTTGTTCGACGAAACGGGCAATCGCCCGTATGCGGTGTTGCAGCTCCGTAAAGAGAACGCGGCAGGCACGGCGTATAATCTCGTCGGTTTTCAAACGAATTTGAAATTCGGCGAACAAAAGCGCGTGTTTTCCATGATACCTGCTTTGAAAAACGCGGAATTTTTGCGCTACGGCGTGATGCA
>CAYWML010000010.1:0-15316 GCA_964459515.1 uncultured Clostridia bacterium
CAACTCTTTAAAAAAAATTTTTCAACTTTTTTCGCATAAATTCTTGACATATACGCGAATTTATACGGAAAATAGGCAAAAAAAACGGCAAGGAAGGGATTAGTCTCTTCCTTGCTTTTCGTAATTTTTAAGAATTTCAAACATTTCCGCCGATATGACGTGCTCTATTCGGCAGGCGTTCTCTTCTGCCAATTGTTCGTTTGCGCCTGTTTTTACAAGCAAAGCCGTAATCACGCGGTGCCGTTCGTAAATGTCCGTCGCTTTTTGCATACCCGCTTCCGTCAGCGTAAGCTCCCCCGAAGCGTTGCGAAGCACGTAGCCGTTCTTTTCCAACAAGCCGACGGCGCGCGAAACGCTCGGTTTGGAAAAGCCCAACTCCCCTGCGACGTCAATGGCGTGCACGGAGGCTTTTTGCTTGTGTAAAAGCAATATCGTTTCCAAATACATTTCTTCCGATTCCCGAGTTTTCATACACGCCTCCCCTTCACGCTAACCATAGTTTACTTTTCTATTATAAGCGTTTTTTTTGAATTTGTAAAGTTTTCTCGCCGTATAATCGAAAAAAATTCATATTTTTGCCCCAAACTTGTTATTTTTTTCGTTTTGCGAAAAGTCCGCGCTTCTCGTAAGGAAAAGTTTCGACGGACAGCACGCGATAGCCCTCCGCCGCCAACGCCGCGCAAAGCTTCGCCTCGTCCAAGCTCTCCGCCGATAAAATGCTCGTCGTGCCCTGCGCATGCGAGGATTTTACTTTCTTCACGACAACCGTGCGCCGCACCAAGTCGTTGACGTGCGCCTCGCACATACCGCAATGCATCCCCTCGATTTTTAACATAGTCCGTTGCATACTTTTTCTCCTGTTTTATATTTATTTTTTCCGTTGTCCGTCTGCATTTTTTCAAGCAGGACGCGCCGCCCTTTTTCACTGACGGCGCAGGCAACGGCGACGGCGTCCGCATACGCTTCCCCTTCCGACGCGCCGTACGCCGCCGAAAGCCGACATGCCAACGCCGAGATCAAAGCGACGTATTCGCCGAGGAGTTTCTCTCCCGTTGCCGTAATCGTTGCGCGCCGTCCGTCCGAAGCGATGTAGCCGTGCTTACGCAACCGCTCCATGCCCTTGTACACGCTGACCTCCGATACGCCGAGCCGCGTTGCGATTTCCGAAACGCAAAGCGTTCCGTCCGCCCGTCCGCAGTCGCGTATCGCAGATAAATATTGATATTCCGATTTCGTCATAATTTTTCCTTTGCACCAAGGGCGTTGTGAAATGCCACATGCAGGTTGATTTTGTTTTTTTTCTTTCCGATATAAGCGAATGCGCCGCGGCAATCCTGCGGACTGCCGCGAGATTGCTTTGTCGCTTTGCTCCTCGCGATAACAAAACGGGAGCGTCTTGTGCCGACTTTAACAACCGAACTTACAAAAACTATTACGCAAGGGGCGCAAAAACTCGTTTGCGCCCCGTACGTTTTACCGTTTTTCTTTATGGCAACAACCCTGCATCGCGCAATTTTTGCATCCGCAGGAACAGGAAGATTTGCCCTGTTTTTTCTGCTTTACGAGGTGCACGATCAACGCCGCCGCACCGCAAGCCAAAGCCGCCGTCAACACGATCGATCCGATATTATAGGTGAGCCATTCGAGCATTTCTTCCGCCTCCCGTCGTTATTTTACCTTGACGTCTTTCGTCAACTTATTCGATTCCTTATACGGTTTTGCAAGCATATAGACAAGTCCTGCCAGCACTGCCAACGCAACGATAAAGGAAATAATATTCAACGCGCCGTGCAGATTACCCGTAAACAAGTTACCGAACGAATTGAAGATAAGCGCGATCGCGTAAGCAAACAAGCATTGGTATGCAATCGCAAACGCCGTCCACTTGCCGTTGTTCATCTCCCGTTTGATTGCACCCATTGCCGCGAAGCAAGGCGCGCAAAGCAGATTGAAGATGAGGAAGCTGTAACCGCTGACCGACGTAAACGCCGCGCCGATATTTTGGTATACCGTGCCCGAACCGCCACCGTAGAGAATGCCGAGCGTACCGACGATGTTCTCTTTTGCGACCAAGCCCGTGATCGAAGCGACCGTCGCCTGCCAATTACCGAAGCCGATCGGCGCGAAAATCCATGCCAAACCTCTGCCGAGATAAGCGAGAATGCTGTGGCTGATTTCATCTTCCGCAAGCATACGGAAACCGCCGTCTATAAATCCGAAATAGGTCGTAAACCAAATGACGATCGTCGAAAGGAGAATGATCGTGCCGGCTTTCTTAATGAACGACCAACCGCGTTCCCACATCGAACGAAGCACGTTGCCGACCGTCGGCAAACGATAAGCAGGCAGCTCCATGACAAAGGGAGCGGGCTCGCCCTCGAACGGCTTCGTCTTTTTCAGCATGATACCTGAAACGATGATCGCCGCCATACCCAAGAAATAAGCGGAAGGAGCAACCCACCATGCGCCGCCGAAAATCGCGCCTGCGACCATGGCGATGAACGGCAATTTCGCGCCGCAAGGGATAAACGTCGTCGTCATAATCGTCATACGTCTGTCTCGTTCGTTTTCGATCGTACGGCTTGCCATAATTCCCGGAATGCCGCACCCCGTGCCGATGAGCATGGGAATGAACGATTTACCGGAAAGCCCGAATTTTCTGAAAATTCTGTCCAAAACGAATGCTATACGGGACATATATCCGCACGATTCCAAAAGCGCGAGGAAGATGAACAACACGAGAATTTGCGGCACGAAACCGAGCACCGCGCCTACGCCTGCCACGATACCGTCCAAAATAAGACCTTGCAACCAATCCCAACAATGAATCGCGTTCAAGCCCGATTCGATAAGCGCAGGGATACCGGGAATCCACGCCCCGTAATCCGCAGGATCGGGTTCGGCAAAGGCGTACTCGCTATACAAAGTCCCGATCGCGCCAAGCAGCTCCGCTTTCGTCGCCGTCAACGTTTCGTCTTGCAACGTTTCTTCGTCGTATACGATATACTCGAAGGTGAAATTGTCTGCGCATGCGTTTGCGTACGTTTCCAGCTCCGCCTTAAAAGCCGTAGCGTCGAAATCGTCCGCCTCCGCGTCCAGCTCGATTTCCGTTCCCTGCTCTTGCAAATACACGATATATCCGTTGACGATATCGTAATTTTCGCCGTAGTTTTCCGAAGCTTCTTCGTACGCGCCGCTGCCTATGCCGAACAAATGGAAACCGTCTCCGAACAAACCGTCGTTTGCCCAATCGGTCGCCCAGCCGCCCACCGTCGTCACGGAAACGAAATATACGATAAACATGATGATGGCAAAAATCGGCAACGCAAGCCAACGATTGGTGACGACCTTATCGATCTTATCGGAAATCGTCGCTTTTTTGGCGTGCTTTTTCTTGTAGCAACCTTTCAACATTTCCGCTATGTAAACGTACCGCTCGTTGGTGATAATACTCTCGGCGTCGTCGTCCAGCTCCTTTTCCGCCGCCGCGATGTCCTCTTCTATATGCGCCTGCACGTCTGCCGAAATTTGCAACTCGGCAAGGACTTTATCGTCCCTTTCGAAAATCTTGACGGCGTACCAACGCTGTCTTTCTTCGGGTTTATCGTGCAACACCGCCTCTTCGATATGCGCGATTGCGTGTTCCACCACGCCCGAAAAAGTGTGCATGGGCACGGTTTTTCCGTTTTTTGCCGCTTCTATCGCCGCTTCCGCCGCCGTCATAACGCCGTCACCTTTCAACGCGGAAATTTCCACGACTTTACACCCTAACCGACGGGATAACTCCGCCGTATCGATTTTGTCGCCCGATTTCCGCACGACGTCCATCATATTGAGCGCGATGACGACAGGAATACCCAACTCGGTAAGCTGCGTCGTCAAATACAAATTACGCTCCAAATTCGTCGCGTCTACGATATTCAAGACCGCGTCGGGTTTCTCGCCCAACAAATAATTACGCGCGACGACCTCTTCCAAGGTATAGGGCGACAGAGAATAAATGCCGGGAAGATCGGTAACGATTACGTCCTCGTGCTTTTTTAACCGTCCCTCTTTCTTTTCTACCGTTACGCCGGGCCAATTTCCGACGAATTGGTTAGAGCCGGTCAACGCGTTGAACAACGTCGTTTTGCCGCTGTTCGGATTGCCCGCAAGGGCTATTTTGATACTCATTTCTTTTTTACTCCTTTGTTAGCAACCGCTAACCCATCCTTAAAAAATTTTTTTCCTTATTCTACCTCGATGTTTTGCGCGTCTGCTTTTCGCAAAGAAAGCTCGTAACCGCGCACCGTCACCTCTACGGGATCGCCGAGCGGCGCGACTTTTCGGACGTACACGGAAGCACCTTTCGTAATGCCCATATCCATAATCCTGCGTTTTACCGCGCCTTCGCCGTTCAGTTTTTTCACCGTAACCGTTTCGCCTACGCCGACTTCTTTCAAAGTTTTCATTACATAACCTCCTTTCCGCGCTTTTTCCGCACGGATTTTTTTAGCAATGCCGCAACCGTTTTGCTTCGACGGCGTCGGCTTTATTCTATAAGCCGAAACCAGCCTATATCATCACCTTTTGCGCCAGCTCCCTGCTGATCGCCACGCGCACGTTTTTCACGTTTACGATTACGTCGCCCCCGATCGAGCTGACGATACGCACCGTGCCCCCTACGACAAACCCCAAATCGGACAAGTGTTTTTTTACTTCGGGCGAACCGCCGACGCGTTTGATCACGTTGTCCTCGCCGCTGTCCGCATACGTTAAAGGAATCATTTTTATTCTCGCTTTTATTCTATGCCGCTCGGTTTGCAATTGCTAACCGAATGTGATATTTTTTTTGGTTAGCCCTCGCTAACCGTGTATTATTATACGCGCCCGCAAAATAAAAGTCAACCGTTTTTTCACACTTTTTTCAAATTTTTTCAAATTTTTTTCAAGAAAAGAGAAAAGCCGACCTCTACGAAGAGCCGACTTTTCCGAATGCAAAATATTGGTGTGTTATTATGGGTAGACGTTATTTCAAAAATCGGCGGCACAACCGCTTCACCGCCACGCTTATTCCGACCACGGGCGCGCAAACGACAATCGTCCAGAAAATTTCCATACGCTCCTCCTCGTTCGTTTTTATAGTTAGCAATGACTAACTACGCCTATATTTTACACGATAAAATTTCATTTGTCAAGCGTTAGCAACCGCTAACCGAAAAATTTTTTTGCAATATTTTTTATTGCCGCACGCTTTCGGGCGCGAGCGAAGGTTCGTCCGCCGTATTACGGCTTAACGCTTTTTGCAAAAAGACGACGGCGAAAACAGCCGTCAAAATTTCGGCGATCGGAAAACTCCACCACAGCAATTTCGGCGCAGAGGCGGCGTCGGCGGTGAACCACGCGACGAGCGGCAAAACGAACACGAGCAAGCGAAGCGCGGACAAAACGAGCGGAGAATACACTGCGTTGAAGCCTTGCAATACCCCCTGCACCGCCACCGTAAGACCCATAAAAACGTAACCGAGCGTCGCTATACGCAAAGCCAAACGGCACGAAGCGATGACATCGCTCTTGGCGACGAGCGCGTTCTCCTCTACGGTAAGCGCGAAAAGACGGGATATAGGCTCGGCGAAAATTTGATAAATCGCGGCTATGCACGCCGTAACGACGACCGCGGCAAAAACGCCGTGCCGTACCGCTTGTCGCACGCGGACAAAATCCTTTCTTCCATAATTATACGAAACGATGGAGATAAGCGTGTTCGACAAACCGAAAGCGGCAAAAAGCGCAGCTTGCATCAACTTATAATAGATGCCGAAGCTCCCCGTCAAAAGACAAACGACGTACTCGTCCGCGCTTTCCGCGATGATCAACAATACGCCGAACATCATAAGCGAAAGCATGCCCTGCATTAAAAACGCGGGAAAACCGATTTTATAAACGCTTTTCAGTATTTTGCCGCTCGGCTTTATATACTTCGGGTTTCCGTCTATTTCTTTATTACACGTATAATGCAACACCATGGCAAGCAGGAAAGAAACGATTTGCCCGATGACGGTGGCGTACGCCGCGCCTGCAATTCCCATTTGCAGAGGGTAAATAAACACATAGTCGAGCACGATATTCGTGAGCGCGCCCGTCACTTGCGAAAGCATGGATAAAAAAGTCTTTCCCGTGGACATTAAAAATCTCTCCGCCACGGCAAAACCGATAGAACCGACAGATATGCAACAACAAATACGGAGATAGTCCGTCCCCATTTCCACCACCGTCGCATTATCCGACATGAGGCGCATATACGGCTTTGCGAAAAACGCGCCGAAGATAAAAAACACCGCGTAGAATACGGCTATTAAAAACAAGCCGTTGCCTGCCACGAAATTTGCCGTCCGTTTATCGCCTTCCCCGAGCTTTTCGGAAAGCATGGCGTTTATCCCGACACCCGTGCCCACGCCGATAGCTATCATCATGATCTGTACGGGAAACGCCGCCGACAGGGCGAGATTGCCCAAAGTGCCCTCTGCGCCCATATTGATCACGAACACCGTATCCACGACGTTATACAACGCCTGCAAGACCATGGATAAGATCATCGGCAAGCCCATAGGCCATACCAATCGGCTGATTTTAAGCCTGCCCATTTTGTTTTCCGAATTCGTTTCTTTCGACATCGTCGCTCCTTTTTTTTGCGCGCAAAAACGGCGCAAGTCCTTTTTTCTTCGTTGGACTTACGCCGCTTGGCTACGCACTACTTAATATTTTTTTGTTTTTATTCGTTTACGCCGTAGTCGTCGGCGTTTCGATACGAATATCGCCCGTAAGAATATCGATATACTGTATCGTATACGCGACTTTCAATTTATCGTCGCGCACCGTACAAAATTTGGCGTACACGCCCTCGATGACGGCGGTGTGTTCTATCCCTTTCGTACGCGTTTTTTTCGTAACGACCGTTATCGGTTCTTTCCGTTCGCACAAGGTCTGCACGTAGCGTTTTACTTCTTCGATCGTTTTGGCTCGTATATAATTCAACTGTTGCATTTTTCACCGTCTCGCAAGATTCGTTACTTGTATTTTAACACTTTTTCAAAAAAATTTCTAACGAAAATCACCGCTTTTTCGCGAATTTTTTCAATTTTTTCTTGCAAGGGCACGCCGCTGTTCTTAATAATATTTACTCGAATACGACGCTTTATCGACGATTTTTTTCAATTTTCCCAAGCGTTTGGGCGACAAATTTCCTCCGTCAACCAATTCGAACGAATGACGATGCATCGTAACATAGTCGTCCGCGTCCGCCCACCATGCCGTTTGTTTTTTCTCATACGAAGATTCGGTGAGTCGAATCGTATAGCCGAATTCTTGCGATTTCAAGATATAAATTTTTGCATCGATTACCGTCTCGCCCTCGATCGTAGTGGGCGTAGATTCAATGTACACGCTGCCGGCGTGCATTCCCGTTTTATACACCGTTTTGTCTTCTTCTTTATGCGTTTCGTATTTTTCCAGCGTATTCGTCAATTTTTTCCCTGTAAAAATACATCTCTCCCTTCGCAATCTGAATACGGCAATAAAATGCGTCCTATAAATAGCCCTTATAATAAAGAACATTATCACAAAATATACCAAAAAGGCGAGTATTGTTGTTGCAACTATATCCCCCGCGCCTACCGCGGCGAGCAAATTTTTCATCTTTTTTCCTCCTTTTAATCGCAAACGGCGATCGCTTTATCTAAACGCGCAAGCGTGCGCTCTTTGCCTAAAATCTGCATGATCGTCCACAAATCGGGCGTATTCGACAAACCCGTCGTCGCCACGCGGAGCATTTCCGCCACGTCGGCTACGCTACCCTTGAATGCGGCAGGATCGGCTTTATACGCTTTCATATCCGCCGCAAAGCCGTTTTGCGCCGCCACCGCCTTTACTTTATCGAACCAAGCCGCGCTGTCGTCCGCGTAATCGTATGAGACGCGGAAATCCGACAAAATTTTTCGTACGGTCGCCCCGTCGAAACGGTATTCGTAAACGGGCGCGAACGACTCGTCGAAGAAATAGCCGATCGTTTCCACGGCTTGTTTTGCCGTCGTGAAATCCTTGCGGGGTTTTTTGCCGCCGATGCCCATGCAAAGGCAAAGGATTTTCAGCATATATGCCTTGTCGGCAAAGTAGCGTTGCTGTACCGCCGTGCCGAACTCCCGTGCCCATGCGGACAGAAAATCGTACATTTCCGTTTCGGAAAGCTTTGCCAGCTCGTTTTTCGCGATGTCGCTGAGTTTGTTCAAATCGAACAGCGCGCCGCTCTTGCCCATTTTCTCGATAGAGAATTTGAACTCTTCCAGCGGCTTTTCCGCATTCTTCATGTACCATTCCTCGAAATTGGAATTGAGCAACGTCAGCATGTACACTTTCACGGCGCGCGGATAGTAGCCCTCTTGACGATAGAACTCCAAAGAAAGCTCCGGATCTTTTCGTTTGGAAAGCTTTCTGCGCGTTTCGCCGTCCATTTTTTGCAAGGAACAATTGTGCCCGTATTTCGGACGACGGAAACCGAGCACGTCGAAAAGCTCGATATGGATCGGCAACGAAGCCAACCATTCCTCGCCGCGAATTACGAGTGTGGTACGCATGAAATGGTCGTCGACGGCGTGTGCGAAGTGGTAGGTGGGAATTCCGTCCGATTTCAAAATGACGACGTCTTGATCGTTTTCCGTGACGGTGATGTCCCCCTTAATCTCGTCGTGGAAAACGAGCTTGTTTTCCGCGTTCCCCTGCGAACGCAAACGAATGACGTAGGGTTTGCCCTCGGCAAGCTTTGCGTAGATTTCCGCTTCGGTCAAGTTGCGACACGCGGCGTACTCGCCGTAATACCCCGTAATTTTCTTTTCCGCCGTCTGCTTTTCGCGCAACGCGGAAAGCTCTTCTTCCGTGCAGAAGCAAGGATAAGCAAGTCCGCGACGGATCAAATCTTTGGCGTATGCGTGATAGAGCGAAGCGCGCTCCCTTTGGTAGTACGGGCCGTAAGCGTTCTCCGCGCCCTCGATTTCCGCTCCTTCGTCGAAACGGATATCGAAATAGCGAAGCGCGCTTTTCACCGCTTCCACCGCGCCGTCCACTTTGCGTTTCAAATCCGTATCTTCGATACGAAGATACATCAAACCGCCGCTTTGGTGCGCGATACGCTCGTTGGCGATCGCCACGAAAAGGTTGCCCAAATGTATAAAGCCCGTGGGGCTGGGCGCAAGCCTCGTAACCTGCGCGCCTTTCGGCAAATCGCGTTCGGGATACATTGCCTCGTACGCATCCGCCGTTTTCAAATCCGCGTCGGGGATCAACACGTCTGCCAATTTATTCCAATCCATAATATCTCTACCCTCTTTTAGTTTAATTTTCTTCCATATTGTAGCACGCTTTCGCGCGATTGTCAACCGTTTCGCGTTTCCGAAAACAAATCCGTCGTATTATAGGCGATTTCACAAAGCCCGTTTTCTATATCGTGCGCCAACGCCGTCAGTTTTCGGCAAACGGGCGTAGGAACGCCGAAACGTTCTCCCTCGCGCACGACCGCGCCGTCGATAAAATCGATTTCGCAACGCCTGCCATTTTGCACGTCGCGCAACATTCCCGACGTAATCCGTTTATGTTTTCGCACGGCAAACGGCAATACCATGTACGCGACGAACCGTTTCAACGCGCTGTTGCCGCCGAACCATTGCATAAGATCCGCGCCGTCTGCGGAAAGTCGGGTTAGCCCCGTTGCGCGCGCCACGGCAACGCATTCCCGTAAAATTCCCAAGGCAAGCCGACGAGTGCGGCGTTTACGCGCGATTTCGCCGAAGTTCATGCCCGTAAGGACGGACAAGCCCGAAAACGCGGCGTTTATCGCAAGCTTGCTCCAACGCGCTTCCGCAAGCGAATCGGCAACGGACAGGAAATTTTTTCCGATTCGCGCAAGAATTTCCGTAAGTAGCGACAACTTTTCGCCTGCGTTACGATAGCCGCCGATCTGCATGCGCATTGCCGACGGATCGGAAGTCAAGCGAACGCGACCTGCCGCAACGAGGGTTGCGCCGAACGAGGTTACGCCGCCGTAGGTACGCTCCGCGCCGACAACCGCGGCTACGCCCTCTTCGGGCAAGCCGTTTTGTGTTGTGCAAACTACGCCGTCCGCCGACAAATGCGGCAACAGCGACGTCAATATTTCGGCATTGTCGCGCTGTTTGGTCATCAAAAAAACGACGTCGTATTCACCCGTTATCTCCTGCGGCAACAGCGCGCGGACGGGAATGCGGCGCGTTTCGCCCGTAGCCGCTATTTCCAAAATCGCGCCTTGCGCGCGCAGAGCCGCTACGTGCGCCGAATTGCGCGTGATGAGATCGACATTTTTTAAGCCGCCGTCCGTTAAAAGCGCGCCGAGCACCGTGCCCATCGCACCTGCGCCGTAAACGGCAATTCTCGCCTCGCATGCCGTCATTGTTTTAACGCCTCCGCAACGGCTTCGGTTGCCTCGCGTACCGATTTCCCGCTTAAATCCACCACGACGTCGGCGTACTTTTCGTAGAGCGGCGTGCGTTCATCGTATAAATCGCGCAACGTGAACCCGTCGGGCAACGCTACGCCGCGCGCCGTTAAATCGCCCAGCCGCGCCGCTATCGCTTCTAAGGGAAGCTTCAAATAGACAATCGTACCGAGCGCGCGAAGCTTCTGCATGGCGTAATCGCGATAAATCACGCTTCCGCCCGTAGCAATCACGCACCGATCGGCACACAATTCGGAATTGACCTTCGCCTCCAAATCGAGAAAAGCTTCCCGACCATGCTCCGCGATAATTTGCGAAAGTCGTTTGCCTGCGCGCGCCACAATCACACTGTCGCTGTCCACATACCCGAAACCAATCTTCTCCGCAAGCTCCGTGCCGATCGTCGTTTTGCCGCACCCCGGCATACCAATCAAAACGATATTTCCTTTCATGCCTCCGCACCTCCGAAAACGCGACGAAGCGTACCCAATATATCCGCGTCGGCTGGTGCCCACTCCGCCTCACGCAAGTCCGTCGGCGAAAGCCATGCGTACGCCTCGTGTTCTTTCAAAACAAAACCCGAACGCATTTCGCATTCGTATAAAGAAAGCGTAATGATAAAATCGGGATATTCGTACGTAGTGCGCGCAAACAAACCGCCCACCGATACGTCCAAATCCAATTCTTCGGAAAGCTCTCTCTTAACGGCGTCTTCGCCGCGCTCTCCGTCCTCTATTTTTCCGCCCGGAAACTCGTATTTATGCGCGACGTATGCATAGGGCGAAGCCCCTCTTTTCGTCGCGAAAATTTTGCCGTTTTCAAACAAAAGCGCAGCCGCCACGTTTACGTGTTTTTTCATCTCAACAAATACCTACCCCATTTAATCATGTCGTTCGTCCGAATCGTACACCTCGCAAAAACGCGCGGAAAAAGAAGGTGTTTCGCCGCCTGCGTACAAGTGCCCCGTATCCCCGAAGCCGCAACAGCGAAAAGCAGCTGCGCCCTCCCGTCGCTCCTCGGTGTATAACGTCGTTACGGAACTCGTCAAAGCGACGAATTGATGGGTGAGAACGATCGGAGAAATATTCAAAAGGCGAGAAAGCAACATCATTTCCAAGCCGAAATGGCAAAACAACGCCACCGTATCGCGATTGCTACGTACCGCTTTATAATACCCCCCTTCGCGAACGTAACCGTGCGCGGCGAGCAATTCGTCCAATCCGTCCGTTACCTCCGCATAAGCTTTTTTCACGTCGGCTTCCTTAAAAAAGTCTTGTTCCTGCCATGCGTTTCTATCGAACAATTTTTCTTCTTTCGTCCAAAAGGCGGGTAACATGTCCCAAACGATCGATTTTTTCTCCCCCGAAGGCAGGGTATGCGGACAGGAAAATTCCCGAAGCCATGGTTTGACAACCACCTTGTCTTCCATACCGATACGGCGCGCCGTATACATGCAGGTATCTTTCGCCCTGCCGAGCGGAGACGCGTAAATATAATCGATTTTTTCTTTTGCGAGCCGTTCGGCGAGCAACGCGGCTTCGCGCCGCCCTTTCGCCGTCAACGTATCGCGCTCGTAATCGGGATCGCCGTGGCGAATAATCAATAGCCTCATTTTTCGATTTCCTCCACGAACGGCATCAAAATAGAATTTTGCACGTACAAATATTCGTCCTTAATTCGCAACCGTTCTCCGTCCAATTGCAGATATTGCACCGATTTTTTCAGAGAATCGGGAAAGTCCTCGCCGAGCGACGTGCCGAACGCTTTTTTATACGCCGACAGCGAAAGCCCCTCGCTCGTGCGCAACGCAAGCATGACGTATTCGAATTTGGCTTCGTTTTCCCCGACTTCTTCCGCCGTAACCGCAGGATAAAAGCCCGAAATGATACATTTCATATACTCGTCCAAATCGAAGGTGTTCGTAAAGCGTTTGCCGCGCATAAACGAACTTGCGGAAACGCCGACGCCGATATACTCGCCGCGCCGCCAATAATTAATGTTATGCCGACTTTCATATCCAGAAAGCGCAAAATTGGAAACTTCGTAGCGTCGAAACCCCTTTTCCGCAAGCAATCGTTTCCCGTATTCGTACAATTCCGCAACCTCGTCGGAATCGGGCAATTCCCCGTTTAAGTAATCGGTATAAATAGACGTGCCGTCCTCCACCGTCAACGCGTACATGGATATGTGTTTCGAGCCGCAAGCCGTTGCAAGCTCGACCGTTTTTTTCACGTCCTCTTTCGTTTGATTTTTCAAACCGAGCATTATATCCGTGCTGAAATTCTGCCCTGCGAGCAACTTCGTCGCATATACGTAATCGCGCGCGTTATGAATACGGCCGAGCTCGGCAAGCTGTTCGTCAATCGCCGTTTGTAATCCGATAGAAAAGCGATTTATACCTGCCTGCAAATACGTCTGCACCTTGCTCTCCCCGATTGTCCCCGGATTTAATTCGAGCGTGATCTCCGCATCCTTTTTCAAACGGAAACAAGTGCGAATTTGGTTCATCGCCCCCAAAATCAACTTCGGGGGGATATACGAGGGCGTGCCGCCGCCGAAATACACGGTGTCGAATTCATAATCTTTCAATTCTTCGCCGCGCATTTTCAATTCCTTATAAAGGCAAGCCATGTATGCCTCGGCGTATTCGATTTTATCGGGATAGGACACAAAATCGCAATAGGAACATTTGTGTCTGCAAAAGGGAACGTGAATATATATACCTGCCATATTTTTTCCTCCGCCGCCAAAGGCGAGCAAATCGTCAAAACGCCATTCGTCGCATACCTGCCGCCGCGCTTTTGACGTTTGCTTAATCTTTATTCGTTTTAAGAATTTCCATGAAAACTTCGCTGGGAACTTCTACCGAGCCCATTTTACGCATACGTTTTTTGCCTTCTTTCTGCTTTTCCAAAAGCTTTCGCTTACGCGTAATATCGCCGCCGTAGCATTTCGCGAGCACGTCTTTACGCACCGCTTTCACCGTTTCGCGTGCGATAATCTTGCCTCCGATAGCCGCCTGCACGGGTATTTCAAAAAGCTGACGGGGAATGGCGTCTTTTAAGTTTTCGCAAAGCGTTCTGCCGCGCTCGTACGCGCGTTCTTCAAACACGATCGTGGACAGCGCGTCGCAAATTTCGCCGTTGAGAAGAATATCCAAGCGGACGAGTTTCGACCGCTGGTAACCTGCCAATTCGTAATCGAAACTCGCATATCCTTTTGTGCGCGATTTCAAACTATCGAAGAAGTCGTATACGATTTCGTTGAGCGGAAGAGTATATTCGAGCTTTACGCGCCGCTCGTCCAAATAGGTCATATTTTTGAAAACGCCGCGTTTTTCCTTGCACAAATCCATGATCGCGCCCATATAATCGGGCGGCGTATACACTTCCGCTTTGACAATCGGCTCTTCCATAAATTCGATATCCGACGGATCGGGCAAATGCGACGGATTATCCACGAAAAACTCCGTTCCGTCCGTTTTATGCACGCGGTAACTCACCGAAGGCGCGGTCGTGATGATGTCCAAATTGAACTCCCGTTCGATACGCTCCTGTATAATCTCCATATGCAAAAGTCCCAAAAATCCGCAACGGAAGCCGAAACCGAGCGCGACGGAATTATCCGGTTCAAAAATCAACGACGCGTCGTTTAATTGCAACTTCAAAATCGCTTCTTTCAAGTCGTTGAACTTGCTCCCGTCCAACGGATAAATGCCGCAAAATACCACGGATTGCACCTTTTTATAACCGGGCAAGGGCATAGGCGCAGGCATATCCGCGGAAGTCACCGTATCGCCCACCGCCACGTCCTGTATCGACTTGATCGAAGCCGCTATATAGCCGACTTCCCCTGCGCTGAGCCGCTCTTTCGGGGTGGGCGCAGGCGCAAACGCGCCGACTTCTGTAACGTCGTACTCCGTCGTAGAAAGGAAGGTCTTGATTCTATCCCCGACCTGCACCGTACCGTCCATCAACCGCACGAACAGAATAACGCCTTTATAGTTGTCGTAATAACTGTCAAAAATCAAAGCCTTCAAAGGCTTTTCCGTATCGCCGTCGGGCGCAGGGAAATAAGTCGCGATTGCTTCCAAAAGGTTTTCGATATTCGTCCCCTCTTTCGCGGAAACGCAAGGAATATTCGACGCGTCCAAGCCGATAACGTCCTCGATTTCCTGCTTGACTTCGTCAATCCGCGCGCTCGGCAAATCGATTTTGTTGATGACGGGCAAAATCTCCAAATTGTTTTCCAAAGCAAGATATACGTTGGCGAGCGTTTGCGCCTCCACGCCCTGCGTGGCGTCCACCACCAAAATCGCGCCTTCGCACGCCGCAAGCGAACGGCTGACTTCGTAAGTAAAGTCCACGTGCCCCGGCGTATCAATCAAATTATACTCGTACTCCTGCCCGTTTTTCGCCGTATAGTACATACGCACGGGCGTGAGTTTTATCGTAATGCCGCGCTCCCGTTCGATATCCATGCTATCCAAAAGCTGTTCCTCCATGTCGCGCTGAGAAACCTGCCCCGTGCGCTCTATCAAACGATCGGCAAGCGTGCTTTTACCGTGATCGATATGCGCGATGATACAAAAATTTCTTAAATTGGAATTGGGTTTTGCCATATTCTTTTCCTATTTTTATTTCTATTTTTTCTTTCCGAGAATACCGCCTTCCGTTATGCGATAATCTTTTTTCGTTTCCGCCTGCGGCGGAGATTGCCGCAGTCGCGCGGAACGCGCTCCTTCGCAATGACGGGCAATCCGCTATGCGATAATCTTTTTTCGTTTCCGCCTGCGGCGGAGATTGCCGCAGTCGCGCG
>CAYWML010000010.1:15416-28667 GCA_964459515.1 uncultured Clostridia bacterium
GAACGCGCTCCTTCGCAATAACGGGCAAGCGGTTGCCGCCGCTTGAACGCCTGACGGCGTTTGTATTTTTGCTGTGTGGCGTTGCCCCTGCCCCCCTCAAAAGAAGCAATGCGCCTTGACTGCGGATTGGGCGCAAACGAGAGTTGCGCTATACGAGCGAATCGATAAAACAATGCAACGCGTACGGCACGGATTTGTTTTTCGGCAACAGCATACCGATCGAACGCGTGGGAAGGGGCGGATCGACGGAAAGCTCGAACAGCGTTTCGGCTGTCAATTCGCTACGCGCGTATTCACGCGGAATAACGCCGATGCCCATGCCGTGCGATACCAACCGTTTCATCAGCTCCCAACTGCCTACTTCGATGGCGGAACTGTGCTCTACGCCGTGCGTATTTAAGAAATTTTCCAAAGCTTTTCGCGCCACCGTATTCTTATCCATGACAACGAGCGGATATTTCCGCAATTCCGTAAGCGAAAACGCGCCGCTCTCCGCAAGCGCGCGATATTTCTCCCCGACGACGAACACGTCGTTAAGGCGCATACAATCGCCGCGCAATAACAAGTCCGCGTGTGCCTCAATCGGCAAATTGACGAACGCTACGTCGCAAGCGTCCGCCTTGAGCTTTTCTATGGTCGTCGGCGTAAAATCCGCCTGCAATTCGATTTTTACGGCAGGGAAGCGCTCGTGAAAACACACCAGCTTATCCGCAAGAAAATACTCGAAAATCGTATCGCTTGCGCCGATGCGAATTACGCCCGTCGCCTTTTCCTTGGTTTCGGCAATCCGCGCTTCTGCCGCTTGCAACAGCGCAAGCGCGCGCTCCACCTCATCGAAAATCAATTTGCCGCCCTGCGCGGAAAGCTCCATGCCGCGGTGCGTGCGATTAAACAAGCTGACGCCGAGCTGATTTTCCAACTGCTTCACCGACTGCGAAACAGCCGGTTGCGAAATGTACAACGCTTCCGCCGCACGCGTAAGACTGCCGCATTTTGCCACGGTATAAAACACTCTATACAAATCCAAATTTACCATAAACGCATACCTGCCCCTATCGTTTTATCAAACAACGTTATTTCCCGACACAAAACTTCATGAAAATTTCTTCGATAATTCGCTCCGTAGCCGTTTCGCCCGTAATTTCGCCGAGGGCGTCCCACGCCGCTTTCACGTCCATAACGATCAGTTCCAACGGTTCTTCGCGACAAGCAACGACGGCGTGCGCCAAATACTCCTTTGCGCGCCGCAACGCGTCGTAATGCCGTTCCTCGATCAAAAACGCCGCGTCCTCGCTTCGCGCGCCGAAGCCTTTCTCCAACAGCAACTGCTTTAACCGAGCAATCCCCTCGCCCGTCACCGCCGAAGTGTACACGTCCGCATCCGATTCGGTTTCGTCCTTTAAGATATCCGATTTGTTGACCACTTTAATAAGCGGTTTCCCCTGCAACATTTGCAAGACGCGCGCGTCCTCTTCGTCCAAACCCTGCTCCGCCAAGTCGGCAACGAACACGGCAACGTCTGCGGCGCGTATAATCCGTTCAGCATGCTCTATACCGATATTTTCAATGCGGTCGCCGCTGCGGCGTACGCCTGCCGTATCGTATAAATTAAACTTCTTCCCGTCGATTTCCAACACACCTTCAACGGCGTCGCGCGTCGTACCTGCCACGTCGGAAACGATGGCTTTTTCATACCCCAAAAGCCGATTGAGCAGGGAGCTTTTTCCCGTATTCGGTTTACCGCAGATCGCCACGGTAACGCCCGATTTTATCTTTTTGCCGACGGCGTAACTATCCGTCATCGTTTGCAAGCGGTCGCGCAAGTTTGCAAGCGCGGCGGAAAGCTCGGTAAGCGCCCCTTCTTTCACGTCCTCTTCGGGATAATCCATCGTAACGTCCGCCCCTGCGAGCAACGTCGTAAGTTCCGCCTGCATGGCGCGCACCGCTTTGGTGAGCCGTTCGCTGTACAGCAAATACCCTGCCTTTACCTCCGCCTCCGATTCGCCGTTGATCATATCGGCAACCCCCTCGCAGGATGCCAAGGACAGTTTCCCGTTTAAGAAAGCACGTTTGGTAAACTCTCCTCTGCCGGCCGCTTTCGCGCCTAATCGAAATGCCTGTTTCAATACGCCGCGCGCGATACTTTCGCCGCCGTGGCACTGAAATTCCACGACGTCCTCCCCCGTATAGCTGGCAGGCGATTTGAAATATACGCACAAGCCGTAATCGGAAAAATGTTCCGTTTCGATTTGTCCCGGATACATGCGGTACGGCTCGAAATCCGCAACGGCAATACGTCCTGTGGGGCGAAACATTTTTTCCGCGATCGAAAGCGGACTCTTTCCGCTGATACGAATAATCGCCACACCGCCCTTTCCCGACGGCGTTGCTATCGCCGCAATATTTTCTTCCGACATATATGCTCCTTTTTATCGCTTAGTTATAAACGCAAGTTATATATAGGATTATTATAGCACACCGAAAATCATCTGTAAACCGTTTAATGGCTACAATTTATAAAAATAGGCGGAAAATATAATTTTTTCTTATTTTCCGCCTATATCGTCGTATATTTTCTGTTTTTTAACCGCCTGAAAAGCCGCGCCGCCTCTCAATTAAAGAAGAAATCGTCGTCGTCCGAAGCGGAGGCATTTTCCGAATTTTCTTTCTTTTCCGATGCAGAAGCGTTCTTTTCCGAAGAGAACTCCGCAAACGGATCTTCGGGTGCTTCGCCGCTCGGCATATCCGAAGGACGACGAGAATCTCCGTAAGGATTTCCGTACGGGTTTCCGTAAGGATTGCCATAGCCGCCGTACGGTTGGTTATAATTGCCGTAATAGGGGCGTTGTTGCCGCGCGTACGCTTCTCGGCGCGCACGAATATACGCATCGTAGCCGATCGCCTCGCGATTGCGAAGAACGAAAATTGCGATATTGCCTGCAAACGGCACGAAAGCGGAAAGCAAACCGAGGCCGAAATAGTTTTTCGGATTATACTGCTTATATAATCCCATCAACAAAATCAGCAAGAAAACTTCGTAAAAAAGGCTGAAAATAGAAGAAAGATACAGCACCCCGATGTTATAAAAAGTTTCCAGAGCCCGTTGCCCTTTCGTCGTCGTGGCGAAATGCAACACGGAAAGTTGCGCTTCCGACTGTTCGGGCAAGCCGCATTTTCGCAACAAATATAACAACGAAAACGCAAGCAAGAAATCGTACACCGTCGTCACGATTTGAAAAATCATCGTGTACAAGCCCGCCCGTTTCACCTTTTGCCCGAAAAAGCTACACGTATCGGCGAGTTTTCCTATATAATACAAATTCAAGAACGGCACGAACGCCATCCATTTTTTCTCGAAGCCGCGCCTCGTCGCCATTCGATACAGCCCGACCCCCTGCAAAACGAACATAGCGACGAAAAGCGTCGCAACGACCGCAAGCGCGATCATGATTGCCGTCCGCTCCGTTTCGTTCTGCGCGTCCGAAAGCAACAAAACGTATTGTGCAAAACTCAATATATTCATAATTTCTTCTCCGTCTTTTCCTCTATATGATTCTTACTCGTATTCCACTTGCAACAACGTCAAACCCTTAGCCGGCATGGTTTTGCCGAGTAGCGCGCGCTCCCCGGAAGCGAAAGCTTTGCGCAAGCTCTCCTCCGTACGTCTGCCTGCGGCAAGATCCAACAACTCTCCCGTCAACGTACGCACCATGTTGTACAAAAAGCCGTTGCCCGTGACGTACACGCGTATATCGCGCGAGCCGTAACTTTCTCCCTCTTCCACGCGCACCGCATACACTGTACGCACCGTCGTTTTCACCGACGAACCTGCGGCGCAAAAAGCTTTGAAATCATGCTCGCCCTCGAATAGCTTAGCCGCTTTGCGAAGCTCCGTAAGCGGCGGCGCGTCGTCTATCCGCACGGCGTACCGCTCTTTCAACGGCATTTCCCGCGAAGAAACATACAAGGCGTAGCAATAAGTTTTTCGCTTCGCACTGCGGTTGCTGTCAAAATCGGTTGTAGCCGCCCCCCCTTCCGTTATCCGAACGTCGGACGGGAGAAAACGATTTAAGCAATCGGGCATACGCTCGGGCGGAACGCTGACATCCGCGTCGAAATGGCAAACCTGCCCGACGGCGTGTACGCCTGCGTCCGTTCTGCCGCTCGCCGTCACGCGCAACCGCACGCCGAGCGCGGCTTGTACGGCGTTTTCCAATGTTTCCTGCACCGTCGGTGCGTTTTTTTGGCATTGCCAACCTGCGTACGCCGTACCGTCGTATGCAATTTTCATCACGTAACGCATACGCCCCCCGTCAAATCAAAGCCGTCGTATACAGGCGCAACAAAATTACGCCCGTGAGCAATGCCGCCGCGGCAAAAAACGCAAGTGCGTCACGCCACGTAAAAGTCAATTTTTTATACTTCGTACGCACTTTACTGCCCGAATAGCAACGCGCGTCCATTGCATCGCCCAATTCGTCCGCGCGCCGAAACGCGCTGATCAAAAGCGGAATTAAAGTAGGAATAATCGCTTTCACGCGCTTTACCAAGCCGCCCGTTTCAAAATCCGCGCCGCGCGCTTTCTGCGCGTTCATGATCCGCCCCGTTTCCTCCGTCAAAATCGGAATAAACCGCAAGGCGATGGACATGATAAGCGCAAGCTCGTGCACGGGAAAACGAACGAGTTTTAAGGGCGATAACAAGCTCTCCACCCCGTCTGCCAAAGCTACGGGCGTAGTCGTCAATGTCAGCAAGGACGAGCCGAGCACCAAAAGAAACAAACGCGCCGCAAGAAAGATCGTATAATAAACGGCTTCTTTCGTAAGCGTGATAAATTTCCAGTGCCAAAGCACCGTTTCTCCGTCATAGAAAAACAAATTCAAAACCGCCATGAAAAGCAATAAAAAGAGCACCGCTTTCACCGAGCGCAAAAGGGAAGAAAAAGGCACGCGCGAGCACGCGGCGACAACCGCGAACAACGCGGCGCACGCACCGAGCGCGTAAAAGTTTTTGCCTAAAAAAACGGCGACGATATACGCGATTAAAAACAGAATTTTCGTACGCGGATCGCACTTATGCACGAAAGAATTCGAGGGATAATATTGTCCGAAAGCCACGTCACGCATTTTCCGCACCTCCCGTCGAACGCACACCTACCCCACACGAACAAGCGTAAGCGAGCGTTTTTTCGATAAAATCCTTTTCCGTATAATCGGTCTTTATCCGCACGCCCTTTTCCGCCAGCGCGTGCGTTATTTTCGCCGTAAAAGGCACGTCCAAGCCGTGACTTAAAAGCATTTCGCGCATACCGAACAATTCCGACGGAGTGGCAACTGCCTGCACGCAACCGTCGGCAAACACCGCCGCGCGATTGCAATTCTCCGCAATCTCGTCCATATCGTGCGAAACGATAACGACCGTTTTGCACCAATCCCCGTGCAATTCATGCAAAAGCCGCATGATTGCTTCTTTCCCGAGCGGATCTAACCCTGCCGCAGGTTCGTCCAAAACGAGAATTTCGGGTTTCGTGACGATAACGCCTGCAATCGCCACGCGACGACGCTGTCCGCCCGACAAGTCGAACGGGGAACGTCCTTTCACGTCCGCATAGCAAAGCCCGACGCGCTCCAACGCAGCCTGCACGGCTTCTTTCAGCTCCGTCGCCGTCGCTTCGGGATAGAAATTTTTGTAGCCGAACGCAACGTCGTCGAATACCGTTTCCGCAAAAAGCTGCTGTTCGGGATATTGAAACACCACGCCCACGGTACGCCGTAACGCGCGAAAATCGGTATTTTTATCCGTCAAATCAAAACCGTTTACGCTTAAAAGCGTTTTCGGCGGCAACGGCTGTCCTTTTTTAGGCTTTTTAGCTTTATACTTTTTATCCGCGCTCGCCACCTTTATCAACGCGTTCAAATGTTGCACAAAGGTGGATTTTCCGCTACCCGTATGCCCGATTATCCCGAAAAAGTCGCCGGGATAAACATCCAAACCGACGTTTTTCAATGCGGCAGTGGCGAAAATCGTGCGCTCGTTATATACATACGAAAGGTTCTCGCAAGCGATACGTCCGCTGTTTTCAGAAGTTTCTTTTTGCGTTGAACGCATACCTGCCCCGTCTGTTCCCGAAAAATCCCCGACGGGAAGCGTTTGCAAAAGCCGTTCGGCAATCGTTTCCGCGTCCATGCAATCGGCAACGGGAACACCCCTCTCCGTCAAAGCGCGACAAATACGCACGGGGCGCGGCACGACGAGGGAATACTTCTCTAAAACGTCCGTCCGTTCGAACACTTCCTGCGGCGTTCCCTCCAATACGATCTCGCCTTGATATAGCGCGATTGCTCTGTCGGCAAGCAACGCCTCTTCGGGGAAGTGCGTGATCAAAAGAACGGTGATCCCCTCTTCCTTGTTCAAGCGCAACACGACGTCCATGACCTCTTTTCTGCCGCGAGGATCGAGCATCGCCGTTGCTTCGTCTAAAATCATAATGCGCGGCTTCAATGCCAAAACGCCTGCAATAGCAATGCGCTGTTTCTGACCGCCCGAAAGGCGCGCTGTGGTAGCGTGGCGATAGGCTTGCATACAGACGGCTTCTAATGCAAACGCGATACGTTCGCCGATTTCCGCGCGCGGAACGCCGATATTTTCAGGACCGAATGCGATGTCGTCCTCCACGATAGAAGCCACCGTTTGATTGTCGGGATTTTGAAAAACGACGCCGACTTGTTTGCGGATATCGAACAGCGTATTTTCCTCGGCTGTCTCGCCGAAAATACGAATCGTACCCGAATCGGGCGTCAGCAAGCCGTTCGTCAAGCGCGCCAAAGTCGATTTGCCGCTGCCGTTATGTCCTAAAACGGCAACGAATTCCCCCTCGCGCACGGAAAAATTCACGTTGCGAAGCACGCAGGACGCCTGCTCGGCAAAAATGTCCGCTTCTTCGCCGCGCTCGTAAGAAAAATATACGTTTTCAAATTGTACAGCGTCCATCACCGCTCCTAAAACCTTTTCACTCTTTCATCCGTACTATTATAACAAATTTTATAATTTATTACAATGAAAAAGAAGTGAAAATCTGTGTTATTCTACCGAAAAAAACAAGCGTTTCGGCTTTTTTCACCCGTTCGCCGAAAACGCAAAAGAAAAAAGGAAACCGCAGGAAGCCTTTACGACTTTTCCTGCGATACAGTATATACGCCCGACGGGGCAATCGTAACGCAAATCGTGCCGCCCGTATCCGTCCGATAAATTTTCGCGTTGACAGCCGCCAACCGCGCAATCGTCTCCGAGTGCGGATGCCCGTAAGCGTTCCCTTCACCGCACGATACGATTGCCGCTTCCGCGCCGATATATTCCAAAAACGCCGCGCTCGTGGAATACGACGATCCGTGGTGCGCAACTTTCAAAATTTCCACGTCGTCAAGAGAAACCTGCAACATGCCGAGCTTCGCGTCGCGCAACAGATTACTTTCCGTTTCTTCGGGCGCGTCGCCCGTAAAAAGAACGCTCGTATCGCGATATTCTAAAAACAAGACAGAAGAAAGCTCGTTGGAATCCGCCGCTTCGGAATTTTCCTCGATTTTCGTTTCCTCCACGTCCGTTTGATAGGGATATAAAAACTCTAAGCGATACCCTTCCGTATTACCGAAAGAAACGCCGCGCGCCGAGAAGTGCAACGCCGTTTTTTGCGCAGTGAGTTCCGCATACATTTCCGCGTAAGCTTCTCCTGCGGAAGCAGGATTGACGGCAGGCAGGTATGCGTTGAGCACGGTTTTGTATTTTGCGACGACGTCGAGTGCGCCGCAATGATCGGCGTCGGCGTGCGACACGACGAGATAATCGATCGTACGGATTTTCAAGGCGTTGAGATACCGCATAAGTTTCGTCGCCGTTCCGTCCGCTTCGTCGCCGCCGTCCACCAACAAAATTTTACCGTCGGGAAGTTCCGCCAAGGCAGAATCGCCCTGCCCCACGTCCAAAAAGTGTACGCGCAATTCCCCGTCGCCGCGCGCTTGCACCGACGGTTTTCCGACGTAATACTTCCACGTAATCGGCGGCACGAACGCGCCGAACACGCAAAAGCCTGCCAAAACCGCCACGACCACCGCCAGCGCGATCCGTTTCCACAGTGCGTACCGTTTATCGAGTTTTTCTTTCTCCGCCGCGTATCCCATTTTCCTTCGTATGCTTCCGATTAAATTTCCTTACGCCGCTCCGCCGCTTGCAAACTCGCAAACACTTCCGAAAGCGCGTCCGTTTCGTAGTCCTCTATGCGCCCCTCGTCCGCCAACGCCGAAATGCGCGCATCCAACGGCAACCGCGCCACCGCAGGAATGCCGTACTCCGCGGCAAGCGTTTTCGCCTTACTCGCGCCGAAAACTTCGATTTTCTTGCCGCAATCGGGGCAGGTGAGATAGCTCATATTCTCCACCAAACCCAATACGGGAACGTTCATGATATTCGCCATGTTCACCGCTTTTTCCACGACCATTTTTACGAGGTCTTGCGGCGTCGTCACCACGACGATCCCTGCAATGGGAATACTTTGAAACACCGTAAGCGGCACGTCGCCAGTCCCCGGCGGCATATCGATAAACAGCAAATCCAAATCCTGCCAAACGACATCCGTCCAAAATTGCAATACTGTGCCCGAAATCACCATGCCGCGCCAAATAACGGGCGAAGTTTCGTCGTCGAGCAACAAATTCATGGACATAAGCTGCATACCCGACGGAGAAAGCACGGTGCGAATGCCGTCCTCGTCTCCCGTTGCGCGTTCCTTCACGCCGAACATTTTCGGAATGGAAGGGCCTGTAATATCCGCGTCCATGATGCCTACGGACGCGCCGTGCTTTTGCGCGTACGAAGCCAATAACGCCGTCGTAAGCGATTTTCCCACGCCGCCTTTGCCGCTGACAACGCCGATTACTTTTTTAATCGACGACTTTTTATGCGGCTCTTTCAAAAAACTCTCTTTCTCCTTTTTACGCGAAGCGCAATCGGAAGAACAAGTAGAACAATTATGCGTACAATTTTCTGCCATGTTTTATCTCCTTTCCCTTGTATTATACGCTCTTTCGGCGGCATTGTCAAGCGTTCCCTCGCGAAAGTTTTTTCTCAAAAGAAAACAGCCTTCGGAAAAACGCCGAAAAACGCTTGCTTTTTATTGAAAAATAGCTTATAATAATATGGCTGCGCGTAGGTGGGGAGTTAGCGGCACCCTATATCTGCAATCCGCTATAGCAGAGCCGAATGCCTTTCTCGACGAGGCTTATGGAAGGTTTGCGCGCCGTAAGGAACGTTGATCGCAAGGTCTTATGCAACGTAATGCCGTGAACCGTGTCAGGACAGGAATGTAGCAGCTCTAAGCGGAAGTTTGCGTGTGCCATAAGGTAGCTTTGCAGGAGTCGCCTGCGGCGTTTCCGCTTCGGTAAGTTTCGGCAAAAAAGGATCGCGCAGTTTTTTATTGAAAAAGTCAAACAGCCAAAACGCTATTGCCCGTGGCAAAATTTGCACGGCGCAAACCCGTTTCGGCTGTTTTTTTATTGGCATACTTTACACCCAACCACGGAACGCAAGCTTGTCCGTGCAAGAGCACCGCCGCCTGCTCGTCATTGCGAAGGAGCGCCATCTCCAGCCCGTCCTTGCGAAGCACGAATGTGCCGCGGCAATCTCCGCCAATAGACGGAAACATATGCCCGTCATTGCGAAGGAGCGCGGCACGCGCGACTGCGGCAATCTCCGCCGTTAGGCGGAAACGAAAGCCTGTACCCCGAACCAGTCTTCCGCGGCGAGCCGTAGGCTCGCCGCGAGATTACCACGTCGCTTCGCTCCTCGTAATGACGAGGTGGGACGGTATGTCATTGCGAAGGAGCGCGGCACGCGCGACTGCGGCAATCTCCGCCGTTAGGCGGAAACGAAAGCCTGTACCCCGAACCAGTCTTCCGCGGCAAGCCGTAGGCTTGCCGCGAGATTACCACGTCGCTTCGCTCCTCGTAATGACGGGGTGGGACGGTATGTCATTGCGAAGGAGCGCGGCACGCGCGACTGCGGCAATCCCCGCCGTTAGGCGGAAATATATAGATATATCACTGCAACATTGTTATTAATAACAATGCCATACAACAGAATACCAAGAAGAGTCAATAGACTCAGCAAGACCAATACTACAATTCCAGGCACTATCCCATCCACTCGGCTGACCGTCCGCCGCGCAATAAATCATCCTCAAACGGCTACAATAATGGAACGCATACGAACCGATACTCGTCACACTGTAGGGAATTACCACACTCGTCAAACTGCTACAATACTCGAACGCATACGAACCGATACTCGTCACGCTGTTGCCAATTACAACACTTGTCAAACTGCTACATTCTGAGAACGCTTGAGAACCGATTTCCGTCACACTGTCGGGGATTTCGATACTCGTCAAACTGCTACATCCAGAGAACGCATATTGATAAATAAACTTACAGGTATTCTCTATCGTTGCCGTCGTAATATCCGCCATTTCCGTATCCATCAACCACAAATAAGGATTATTTATATTCCCCAAGTATTTCAAGCCGTCTTTTACGGTGTATTCCAAACTGCTACATTTATAGAACGCACTACCACCGATACTCGTCACTCCATCGCCGATTTCCACACTCGTCAAACTACTACATCCTGAGAACGCATAAGCGGAAATTTTTGTTGCCGTTGTTATTTTCGCTTCCGTCACCAATTCGTTATCGATATACAAGTTCTTAGCGTAATACAACGGATTTGCCGAATAGCTAAACGAAATTTGCACCCAATCGTCTATTGTTCCATTATAATAAACGCTCGTTAAACCGCTACAATACTCGAACGCATACAAACCGATACTCGTCACACTATCGGGGATTACCACGCTCGTCAAACTGCTACATCCAAAGAACGCATAATCCGATATTTTCGTTGCCGTTGTTATTTTTGCTTCTGTCACCAATTCGTTATCGATATACAAATTCTTTGCGTAATACAACGGATTTGCATGATAATCGACAAACGAAATTTGCGCCCAATCGTCTATTGTTCCGTTATAATACACACTCGTCAAACTGCTACATAAAAAGAACGCATCATCACCGATACTCGTCACGCTGTCGGGTATTTCGATGCTCGTCAAACTGCTACATTTATAGAATGTATCATCACCGATACTCGTCACACTGTCACCGATTACCATACTCGTCAAACTGCTACATCCTGAGAACGCATAAGCGGAAATTTTTGTTGCCGTTGTTATTTTCGCTTCCGTCACCAATTCGTTATCGATATACAAGTTCTTTGCATAAGACAACGGATTTGCATAATAAGAGCCAAACGAAATTTGCGCCCAATCGTCTATTGTTCCGTTATAATATACACTCGTTAAACTGCTACATCCTGAGAACGCACGACTACCGATACTCGTCACGCTGTCGGGAATTACCACGCTCGTCAAACTGCTACAATACATGAACGCACCCTCACTGATACTCGTTACGCCGGCACTAATTACCACATTCGTCAAATCGCTACAAAAATTGAACGCATCATCACCGATACTCGTCACACTGTCGGGGATTATCACACTCGTCAAACCACTACAAGAAGAGAAGGCAGAATAACCAATCGCCGTAATTTTTGTTCCGTCTATTTCAGCAGGGATTTTTAATTCTGTAATATTATTTTTACCATATGTCGTAAATCCCGTTATCGTGCCATCGGAATGCGTGAAAATCGCCGACCATTTTGCGATTATCGCCGTACTTTCAGCTGGCATAGTCGTCGGCAAAATATTATCCCAACCGACAAAAGCATAACCGCCTCTTCCTAACTCCGTAGGAAGCGTATACTCAATAGGTGTATTATAATCTTGCGTAAAAGTTTTGTCTTCTTCGCCATTGCCGAATACAATCGTCAATGTATATTGATTGATTTTCCACTGCGCCGTAATCGTTTGATTTTCACTGATATTCGTCAAAGATTTATCCCATGTATCGATCGAATACCCCGTCTTTGCGTACGTCGGCGCAACAGCCAAACCACCGTATTTCACTGTTTGGATATCCGATCCGTCTACAAGCGTTCCGCCGTTGCCGTCAAACGTTACGGTATACGTATCGCGCGTATAATATACTTTCAAAACGGTTGTGCCGTCGCCGTTAATATTCCCACTGTCCGTCGAACTTGCTTTGTATGTAAAATAGTCAAACGTTTTTATCTCGGCGTTCGCCGTCGTATCCGTCGTGCCTGTTTTATCTTCCGTCGTTTTCAACGTGTACCCGTTGTCGGCTAAATTTTGGAGATAATACTCCACCTTATACGGCGTATCGGTATTCGCTTTCCAAGCGGCGTTTATCGTCGTATTTTGCAAAATCGGTTGCGTGAAATCGTAATCCCACTTATCGAACGTATAGCCTGCACGCGTAATTGCAGGTTCGCTCGCGCACGAATCTTCTTCTATCGTTTGTTTTTCCACTGCCGTGCCGCCGTTTGGATTAAAAGATACCTCGTACACGGGACGGCGGCGAACAACCACTTTATAGACGTTTATCGGTTCATTGCCCATCATTTCTACGACATAGACGGTATTATCCCCGATTGCCAACGGAATCGTTTTTGAAACAACCGTTTGTATTCCATAAACGTCCAGTGAAACGACAAACTTCGTCGAACCAACAACCGAAATTTCATTTACGAAAGAAAAAACTTCCGTATCATTGCCAACCTTACCGTAAACATCCAAGCCGTTTAACGTAAGCGTCTTAAAGCGAAGCCCATTTTCATCTTTTGAGGCAGCACTGCTCTCGCTTGAATTTTCAGACGAGTTCTCCGTTTTGTTGCTGCTTTCGCTCGAACTTTCCGACGAACTCTCTGTTTCGCTGCTGCTTTCGCGAGAACTTCCCGACGAGCTGTCCGTTTCGTCGTTCACAGACGAACTACTTGTCGTATCGCCGTTTTCGATTTCCGTGTTCGTCGCAGAACTGCTACCGTCGTTTTGCGCATTCGACGAGTTTTGAACGATAGACGAAGCCACTGAACTGCTTACACCCGACATATTGCAAGCCGCAACGCCTGCGGAAAGCATAACACTCGACATGATTGCCAACACACCGAAAAGGATTTTTTTGAATTTTCTCATATTTTTACCTCCTTGGTTTTCAAGCTTTTTTTGCCGCGCGGAAAATGGTACAAAAAGACTGGACAAAAAGACAAAAGACATGTATAATAAAA
>CAYWML010000011.1:0-17668 GCA_964459515.1 uncultured Clostridia bacterium
TGATCAAGCCGCGCGTACAAGCCTTTATGAAAGAACTGAACGAAGAACTGTGGCGGTTGGGCGTTCCCGCGAAAACCGAGCACAACGAAACCGCCCCTTCGCAACACGAACTCGCGCCGATTTTCGAAACGACGAATATCGCAGCCGACCACAATCAGCTCACCATGGAAATCATGCAAAAGCTTGCCAAAAAACACGATTTGGTCTGCTTGTTGCACGAAAAGCCGTTTGACGGCGTAAACGGCAGCGGCAAACACAACAATTGGTCGATTTCCACCGACGCAGGCGTAAATCTCTTCGAACCGGGCGACACCCCGTACGAAAACGCGCAATTTTTACTCTTTCTCTGCGCCGTGTTGCAAGCGGTAGACGATTATCAGGATCTGTTGCGCATTTCCGTCGCCAGCGCAGGAAACGACCACCGATTGGGCTCGAACGAAGCGCCGCCTGCCGTCGTTTCCGTTTTTCTCGGCGAAGAGTTGACGGAGATTTTAGAATCGATCGAACGCGACGTTCCGTACGGCGCACGGGAAAAAGAGCTGCTTCGCGTCGGCGTGCACACGCTCCCGAAATTTCCCAAAGACGCCACGGACAGAAATCGCACCTCCCCGTTCGCCTTTACGGGCAACAAATTCGAGTTTCGCATGCTCGGCTCTTCCGCTTCGATTTCCGGCACGAACACCGTGCTGAATACCGCCGTCGCGGAAAGCCTTCGCTTGTACGCCGACGAATTGGAGGGAGCGACCGACTTCGAAAACAGCCTGCACGCGCTCATTCGACGCGTAATCAAAACGCATAAACGCATCATTTTTAACGGAAACGGCTACGACGAAGCATGGCTTCGCGAAGCAAAGCGGCGCGGTTTGCTCAATCTCCCCTCCACGCCCGATGCCATGGCGCATTATCTCGACGAAAAAAACGTGCGCCTGTTCGCGCAACACAAAGTCTATACGGAAAAAGAAATGCGTTCCCGTCACGAAATTCTCATGCGCAGCTATTGCAAACTGTTGCATATCGAAGGAAAAACCATGTCGGAAATGGTAAAACGGGATATACTCCCTGCCGTCAGCGCATACGCGCACGAGCTTGCCGCCGCTTTGCAAGCCAAAGCCGCCGTAAGCACAAACCTCGACAGCTCTTACGAGCAAACGCGCCTTTCGGAAATCTGCCGTCTGCAAGGAGCAGCCCACGCCGAAGTCACTCGTTTAGACGAAGCCTTAAACGCCGCGCGCCAAAGTCAAGACGTCACGCGGCTCGCCGACCATTATAAAACGAACGTCCTCGGCACAATGCAGACCTTGCGCGCCGCCGTGGACAGCTTGGAGGAGATCGTCTCTTCCGCTTATTGGCGCGTTCCCACCTACGGAGAACTTTTATTTAGCGTATAAAGGAGATTATTTTTATGTTCGACGCACAAAAAACAACGCACGAACTCGTACAATGGATTCGAGATTGGTTCGATGAAAACGGTAAAGCTTGCAACGCCGTCGTCGGTATTTCCGGCGGCAAAGATTCCAGCGTCGTCGCCGCGCTCTGCGCCGAAGCTCTCGGCAAAGACCGCGTTATCGGCGTACTCATGCCCAACGGCGAACAGCGCGATATCGAGTGTTCTCGGCAACTCGTCGCACACCTGGGTATCCCGTTTTACGTTTGCAACATACAAAAGGCATACGACGGAACGATTTCCGCATTACGCGAAAGCGGCATAGAATTGAGCAAGCAAGCGCAAATCAACCTGCCACCGCGGTTGCGCATGTCCACGCTGTACGCCCTTTCGCAATCTAAAAACGGCAGAGTAGCCAACACCTGCAATCTTTCCGAAGATTGGGTAGGGTATTCCACACGCTACGGCGACGCCGCCGGAGATTTTTCGCCGCTCGGCAAACTCACCGTGCAAGAAGTAAAAGCCGTAGGCAGATATTTACACTTGCCCGAAAATCTTGTGGAGAAAGTTCCCTCCGACGGCTTATCCGACAAAACCGACGAAGCCAACCTCGGTTTTACCTATGCGGTTTTGGACGAATACATTCGTACGGGCGTCTGCGCGAACGCCGAAACCAAAGCCCGTATCGACGCCCTGCACGCACGCAACGCTTTCAAATTAAAACCGATCCCCTGTTACGAATATCAGCCCTAACCGAAAGTTTCCTATTCGGCGCAAGCAATCCGCTTGCGCTTTTTATACGTCGGTTGTCTTAAAATAAATTTCACGATGCGGATTACGCGATGTTCCGCCATAGGCGAAAACGGCGGAACATAAAGATTACGCGTCGTTTTTCTCCTCGTAATGAAAGAAAAAATGCAACGGCGGCTTTGCGCAAAATCGCACAAAGCCGCCGTATTCCGTTTCTAGCATTTGTTGCCTCGTCGGCACACCGTTTATGCGTTACCGACAGACTTTCAAAGGAAAACGCAACCGTCTCCGCTTCCTTCGCTTTTTACTATTCGTTTGCACCCAATTTCCGCTCCCACAGAGGAAAACGCTCGTCCGTAATTCTGCGCTCCTGCAAAATGAAAAGAATCACCGTAAGCACTTCGAACGGCAACGGCACAAATTCGCCCGGATTCATTTGGCTCATCAACAAAACGCCGAGATAGGAAATGCCCAAACACAAACTCCATCCGTCTACTTTCTTAAAAATCATCCGAAAACGTCCTACGCCTTGGAAAGTATACGCCGCAACGCCCATCAAGCCCATACTGCCGATAATTTGCGGAATCATCATATGATACCACGGCATCGTGCCCTTTTTATTGTATGCGCCGTATGTGATGCTGTCGTCCAAAATTCCCGTACCGATAATCGGGCTTTCGAGGAAGTTTTCGAAAGCTTGGAAAGCCATAGTATAACGATCGCCGAAGTTTAACGAACCGTCGGCGCGCAACATTCTGGAAAGAAAAATTTTCAATGCCACAGGTCCGAATACAAGTGCACTCCCCCCTGCCACAAGCAAACATATGCGCAACCGTTTTTTTCGATTTTCTCCCAACCAAACCCAAAAACAACAACAAGCGACGAACTCCACGCACCCCATCAAAAAGCCGCTTCGCGAAGCCGTAACGGACATCCCTGCAAAAATCAAAAGCACGAATGCCGCCCAACCCGCTCGTTTACGGCTGAGATATAAAGGAAACGGCATCACAAACATCATCATCGTGCAAATATTGTTTCTTGAAATGCCGTATAGATAATAGCTGTCACTACACCCGATATAGATATGTAATCTGCCGATGATGATCATTTCCAAGCACAGCACACCCACCAAACTCATTGCCACCGCAATGCGCTCGCGCAAGTCATATCGCCGCCAAGGCGAGTACTCCGCTTTCATAAAAAGGTAAGCGATCATCATACCCAAGCCAAGCCCGAAGATATAGTAAATGCCGTCCAAATAATCCTCTAAGGTAAATCGTCCCAAGCCGCCCAGAGTAATCGACACGGCAACCGCCGCAATACCGACGAAACTCTTTCCGCAGCGCACGGGCTTTGCATAAACGTAAAAATGATAAAACACGCACAATACGACGAACGGCGCGCACGGCGCAAATTTTATAAACGTATTAAACGAGTTATAACAATTCGTCGTAAAAGTACAAAGGAGCAAAAAAGGAAGCAACAGCGGAATCGCGTCATCGCAGACGAGCAACATAAAACAAAGCATAGCGACGAAAAACACCGCGCCCTCCACTTCCATGTTGAAAGCAACGAATACGGTCGCCAAAACCACCTGCAACACGTAAAAAATATTACTATTAAAAAACGTCCGTAAGGTAGCAATCCACGATTTTCTACCGCGCACGCGTATACGCTCTATCATTTCCAAGGAATTTGCTTCCATCTGAGACCTCTCGCTTCTCTCCGCCGCAAACGCGACGGCGCAATCCGTAAAAATACTATCCAGACCGATAACAAGTAAATTATACCATATTCCGTTTTCTTTGTCAATGTTTTCAAGCCGTTTCACAAAAAATCCGCCGAAAAGCATTTTTCAACGTTTTCTTCACATTCTACACGTTCACTGCATACATGGTAGCCTTAAAGCTCCGTTTCTTTTGAAATCCCCATCGCAAAAAAAATTAAAAATCTGTTTTTTTTAAAAGTTTTTATAAAAAAAAGCATAAAATGCGTTTACTTTTTCCCGTCGGCTGTGTATAATAAATATAGACAAAATAATCACGGGGGTGTCACGGATTCGATTGCCGGTGCGCGAAAAAATAAGCATACCGCAGACGGAGTGCCTGCGTAACAACATTCCGCTTAAATATAAATGCAAATAAAAATGCAAACTACGCTCTTGCAGCGTAACTTCGTTTATTAACGAATCGTCGCGCCCGATTTATCCGTCGGTCGGGGGAGCGGCGTCAATCGGACGGAAAACTTCGCAAAAGATCGGAAGGTGTTTTTTACGAAGTATTCAGCCTTCTGCAACGCTCGAAGCGTGTTTGTCCGCGTCGAGCGATCAAGAAAATATAGACAAACTAAGTATGTAGAAAGTTTTTTGGCAGCCGCGTAAGACGTCGGTTCAACTCCGACCACCTCCACCATGTCGAAGCTCCACTTCACGTCAGCAGTTTGCTACCACAAACCGCACGACAGATAGTGGGGTTTTCCTTTTTTCCAAAAATCTTTTGTTACACAAAATATTTTCGGGAATTTTTACTATATTCATTCTCCTCGGTTCGTTTTTCCCATACCGAAATCTACCGACCGACAAAAACAGAACGAACCTTGACAAAAATCAAAGTTCGTTTTATTTTTTATGCAAGTTCTTTTAGCTCGGCGATAAGCTTCGCCTATACGCAACAGATGTGCCTTGAATTAAAAGTCTACGACGCAGACGATTTTTCTCCGTCATTAGAGTTGGCACGAAATGCTTCTCGTCCGTCATTACGAGGAGCGAAGCGACGCGGTAATCTCTTCGTTCTCCATGTCCGCCACAGGAGGAAATGGAGAACGAAGGCGTAATCCGCATTATGCGATTCCATTTCGTGACAACTCTATTGCAGAAATTTGGAAAAGGCACGAATGCGCCGTTGCCCAATATTTATCCTAACTTTGAAAATTGCCTTTTATTCCGCCTTGGCGTGGAATATCAGCCCGATTGTTCCGGGACCGCAATGCGAACCGATAACAGGCCCGACGGGTTGCACCACGACGTCGATCGCACCAAAAGTTTCCCGCAATTTTTCCGCGAATGCGTTTGCTTCCGCTTCGCAATCGGCATGCATGACAAACGTCTTATAGTCCGCCAAATCCTCTCCGCGCTTTCGCACGCACGAAAGCAACTCCGACAGTGCTTTTCGCATCCCCTTCACCTTCGTCTTGTTGACGATTTTTCCGTCTTTGTCAAAGCATAATATCGGCTTAATCCCGAGCAAATTTCCCAAGACCATGCGTGCGCCCGACAGGCGTCCGCCGCGATACAAATATGTCAAATCGTCCACGACGAAATACGTCGCCGTATGCGCTATCAAATCGTCCAAATACGCGTCCAACTCGTCCATGGTAGCCCCGTTTACATATTGCAACGCGCCGTAGTACACCGCAAAGCCGCACCCGAGCGAAATACTTTTGCTGTCCTTCACGCGGATTTCCCTATCGGGATATTTTTCTTTCAGCTGCGCAATAACGCGTTTCATAGCCTGAAACGTGCCGCTCATTTTTTCGGAAAAAGCGATATAATAAATATCCTCGCCGCGCGCCAAAATCGGCTCGAAATACTCCGTATACGCATACTCGTTCAACGCCGACGTTTTCGGCGTAGCCCATGCGCGCATCTTATCGAAAAAAGCCTTAAAATCGTGCTTTTCCCCCATGTCGTAAAAATGTTCCTCGCCATCGAGAACGTACGGCATGCGAATGACGTTTATCCCGAGCTCCCGCACCTTCGTATACCAAAGCTCGCTATTGGAATCGCAAAACAACCGATACATAATTCCACTCCCAGTTTGTTTGTCAACTTAATTATCTATATTATATCATATTTCGCGCGATATGTCAATACTCCGACAAAAAAAAAGTGCCCGTTTTTTCCGAACGAGCACCGCACCTATGCTTAAAAGCGTCCACAGTCCGTCCTTACGAGGAGCGAAACCGCGCGGCAAGATCTATATTCCTCCCCTCGCCATAGACAAAAAGGAAAAACCAAGTTTTGCAATCACTCTATTGCCCTTATTTGTGCCACGTTTTCGGCGAAAACAGCAACAACATCGGGAAAAGTTCCAACCTTCCGGCAAGCATATCGAAGATAAACACCAGCTTGGAAAACGCCGAATAGAAGCCGAAGCTCCCGTCAGGACCGACTTTTCCGAGACCGGGACCGACGTTATTGATCGTCGTAGCCACCGCCGTAAAGTTCGTTAAAAAGTCTTCGCAGTTCAGCGAAACCAACAAGAAAGAAGCGATAAACAGCAACACGAACACCATCATGTACGAATTTATTCCGCGCACGACCTCGTGTTCGACCACATGTCCGTCCACGGAAATTTTCTTCACCTGTTTCGGGTGCAACATGCGCTTCATCTCATGCGTCGCGCCCTTATACAGCACCACCACGCGCGAAACCTTAATGCCGCCGCCCGTACTGCCCGCGCACGCGCCGATAAACATCAACAGCACCAGCACCGCCCGCGAAAAAGCAGGCCAATAATTAAAATTCGCCGTAGCATATCCCGACGTGGAAATTATGGAAGCCACGGAAAACGCCGAGTGCTTCAACGCCTCGCCGAAAGTATACGCGCACGCCTCGCTCGCCGTAAAATACACGTTCAGCGTGATTACGACGATTGCCGCCGCCACAATGCCGAGGAAAACCCGAATTTCCGTATTAAACGCCTCCTTGATTTTGCCGCACAGCACGAGGAAATACGCGTTGAAATTCAGCGAAAACAGTAGCATAAACACCGTCACGACGACCTGCGAATAAGTAGAATAGCTCGCAAAACTATCCGAACGAATGGCAAAACCGCCCGTACCTGCAGTACCGAACGCCGTATTCAGCGCGTCGAAAATCGGCATATCGCCGCAAATCAACAGCAAAAACAGCAACACCGTCATCGCAGAATAGATCGAATATAAAATCAACGCCGTCGTACGCACGCGCGGCACGAGTTTTCCCACCGAAGGTCCGGGGCTTTCCGCTTTCATGATATACATGTTTTGCGCGCCGCTCAACGGCAGAAAGGCAATCAAAAACACCAACACGCCCATGCCGCCTACCCAGTGCGTAAAGCTCCGCCACAACAGGAGCGACTTTGCCAAGCCGTCCACCTGTTCGCCGCTCAAAATCGTCGCGCCCGTCGTCGTAAAGCCCGACGCCGTTTCAAACAGCGCGTCCACAAAGGAAGGAATCGCCCCCGATATCCAAAACGGCAAGCACCCGAACAAACTCAGCACAATCCAGCTAAGCGCGACGACGACGACGCCCTCTTTCGCGTACAACGCCGTATTACGCAATTTACCGAAGAGGCAAACACAGCCGCAAGCCGCGCAAATAGCGATACTGATAAGGATTGCCCACAATTCTTTCTCTCTATATACGATCGCCGCAATCGTCGGCACGAGCAGGAAAATCGCCTCGAACAACAACAGCCAACCGATTGTCCGCTTGATAATCTGTATATTCATGTTTTCGCCTCACCTAAGTACGTCCGTCAACGTCCGCAAGCCGAGCATTGCCGACACGATAACCACGCTGTCGCCCACTTGAATCGAGTCGTTGCCGCGCGGAATAATCACTTCGTCGCCGCGCGAAATGCACGCAACCAGCACGTTTTTACGCAAGCGTAGCGCGCTGAGCGGCTTGCCCGTAATCGGCGAATTTTCCTTTACGATAAATTCCGTCGCTTCCACTTTATCCCGAATGATATTGTACAGCGTTTCCATATTGCTGCCTGCCGTGCTTTGTTTCGAGCGCACGTACCGCAAAATCGAATCCGTCGTAATATTGATGGGGCAGATCACCGTATCCAGCTCCAACCGCCCGATCACGCTGTCGTAATCCGTCCGATTGATTTTCGTAATCAGCTTTCCTTTGCCCAGTTCCTTGGCGAAAAGCGAAAGCAAAATATTCTCCTCGTCGAACGCGGACAGCGCGACGAACGCCCCCGTTTTATCCGCACCCTCTTCCAAAAGGAGCTCCTTATCCGTCGCTTTTCCGTGAATGACGTCCGTCTTCTGCCAACGGCTGCACAAATCTTCGCAAACGCGAATATCCCGTTCGATGACCTTCAACGCGATTCCCGAATGTTCCAATATCTCGCACAGATAATGCGTAATCGTGCCGCCGCCTGCCACCATGGCGTTCTTGATCGAATGGCCGCGATAATGTATCTTCGTAAAGAAGTCCTGCGCATTTTTCGGCGTAGCCATGATGGATACGACGTCGCGCTGTTCGAACACGAAATCGCCGTCCGCGATATACGCCTCGTCGCCGCGTTCCACGGTGCAGACCAGCACGTCCGCGCGATATTTCATCGCCATCTCTTTCACGGACAATCCGGCAAGCTCGCTCTCCTTTTGCAAACGGAATTTGATAAGCTCCACGCGCCCTTTCGCGAACGGCTCGATTTTTATTGCCGCAGGAAAACGCAACACGCGCGAAATTTCCTCCGCCGCCGCGTATTCGGGATTGATGACCATCGCCAACCCGAGTTTTTCTTTCAAATACGAAGTTTCCTTGCTGTAATCGGGATTTTTCACGCGCGCGATAGCCTCGCACTTACCGGCGCGTTTCGCCATAATACAGCACAGCAAATTCAGCTCGTCGGAGTCCGTCACCGCAATCAGCAAGTCGGCGTTCGCCACCCCTGCGTCGCGTTGCACCGCGTACGTCGCGCCGTTGCCGACGACGCCCATCACGTCGTAGCGATCGGCTAACTCTTTCACTTTCGCCGCCGAAAGATCGACCACCGTCACCGTGTTTCCGTCGCCGTTCAACTTTTCGGCAAGGCTTTGCCCCACTCTGCCGCAACCGATAATCACGATTTCCATAGTTCTCTATTCTCTCCTTCTCATTTTTTGTCTTTTGCCAATTTACGGATAGAGGTATGATGTTCCTCTCCCGAAAACAACCGCCGCAAATTTTGATGATGCGCGCACCAAGTCAACGCGTTTATCGCCAAAACGCACGCATAGACGGCGCAAAGATACGCGTTCAACGCATTTGCATAGCGTAAAACGAACACCGTCGTCTGCCAAATGCTAAACCCCGTCACGCCGAGCAGAGAACCGAGCGAACCCCACTCCGTCCAAAAGATAAACAGCACCACCAGCCAAAGACAGCCGAACACGATCAAAAGATTCCACGGCGATTCGCACCCCAAGCACACCCAGAACAGCCCCAAAGTGGAAGCGATCCCCTTGCCTCCTCGAAAACCGAACGTAACAGGGAAAATATGTCCGATAATCACGCACAAGCCGCAAAAATATCTCGTAAAATCGGATACGACGACCGTCGTTCCGGCAAAATAATATTTTCGATAGAGAAAATAGCTGATAAGCGCGGGAATGCCCCCCTTAAACGCATCGCAAAAAAAAGTAAGTACGCCGATTTTCAAGCCGAACTCGCGGCTCATATTCATCGTTCCGGGATTGCCGCTGCCCATCTTCGTTATATCCTTATGTTTCGATCGAGCGATTACGCGCGCAAAATTAAAGCACCCGATAAAATAGCAAACGATCGCCATAAGCACGAATTGCCACCAGCTTTTCGAGAAATAAAGATACTCCATACGCTCACTCCTCTTCTTTCTTCTCCCGTACCGTCACCCGAATGGGCGTTCCCGAAAAATCGTACGCGCGGCGAATGGTATTCTCCAAATATCGCTGATAGGAGAAATGCAACAGTCCCTCGTCGTTGACGAACAACACGAATACGGGCGGACATACGGCAACCTGCGAAGAGAAGAACACGCGCATTCTCCGTCCCTGATAAGAGGGCGGCTCTTGCAGGCGCACCGCGTCGCCGATAAGGTCGTTCAACTCGCCCGTGGGTACGCGGAAAGAAGCGTGCGCGTACACCTCCTCCGCCGCCGCCAACAGTTTCTCCACGCGCTGTCCCGTCTTGGCGGAAATGTATACGGACTTATAATAGTCCATAAACTTCAAATCCTCTTTCAGCGTCTCCTCGAACTTATTCACCGTATGCGTGTCCTTTTCGATCAAATCCCACTTGTTCATCACGATCACGGACGGCTTGCCCTGCTCGTGAACGTAACCGATGATCTTCACGTCCTGCTCGGTCAACCCTTCCGCACTGTCCACGACGAGCAAGCATACGTCCGCACGGCGAACCGCGTCGAACGCGCGCATATTGCTGTAATATTCCACGTTGTCGTCCACGTTTTTCTTTTTACGGATACCTGCCGTGTCGATAATCGTATACGCCTTGTCGCCGCGATAAAACAGCGTATCGATGGCGTCGCGCGTCGTGCCTGCCATGGGCGTTACGATACTGCGCTCACTGCCCAAAATTTTGTTGACGAGGCTGGATTTCCCTGCGTTCGGTTTTCCCACCACCGCGATTTTCAAAGACGAAACGCTCTCCGCCGTCGTATCGGGAAAATAGCGTATCGCCTCGTCCAAAACGTCGCCGATTCCTTGCGAATGTTCCGCGGAAACGGCAAACGGCTCGCCCAAGCCGAGCGAATAGAATTCGAATATCTGCTCCGGAGAATAATTGTCGATTTTATTGACGACGAGGATTACGGGCTTCTTGCTGCGTCGAAGAATATCCGCCACGTCGTAATCGGACGGATGCAATCCCTCTCTGCCGTCCGTAAAAAATAAAATCACGTCCGCCGTGTCGATTGCCACGTCCGCTTGCTTCGCAATCTCTTTCCACATCACGTCCTCGGACTTTAATTCGATGCCGCCCGTATCCACCATCGTGAAATGCTTGTCGCGCCACGTCGCGTCCGCATACAGCCGATCGCGCGTAACGCCCGGTCGGTCCTCCGTGATAGAAATTTTCCGTCCTGCCACCTTGTTAAAAAAAGTACTCTTGCCCACGTTCGGTCTGCCGACCAACGCGATCAGGGGGTTAGCCATATTTTTCGCCTCCTATGCTTGTCGTTTATTTATCGGCGGCTAAGATCCGCACGAACCCGAAGCCGCCCTCTCTGTTGATTTTAATTCGTTTGCAACGAAGCTTCTTTTTCAGTTCCGCCAACGTCATGCCGCACAAAAATACCTCCTCGAACTCTTTCAACATGTTCGAGGGAAGCACCAGCTCGTCAAACGCGCCGCCTGCCCTTCGGTACGCCGTCACCGCCGCCGCAACGTCCGCGCCCGTCAGCAATCCCGTGCAAGTGACGGTATGACCGAAAAACTCGTTCTCCACGGGAAGCACTTCCGCCGTCAAGCCGTCAATCGCCTCGTTGCACGCGCGCGCCAACTCCCGATTGACCGCCGCCGCGCTCACGCCGCTCACGATAAGCGAACGTTTCGGTTTGGAAAGCCGCGCGCCGCCCGTCGCCGTCAACGTCGCCAAAGCCGTTTTCGCTTCGGACAAAAAACGCGTCGTCATGCCGATCCCGTTCTCTATTTGCTCGAAATCCCCGTAGAACGCCTCGTCCTTAAACGGGCGTTCCGCCTTGACGAAATATTCGTCCGCAGGCAATAAAAAGGGCACGCCGAACTCTTCGTTCAGCCGATCGACGAGGTCGAGCAGTCGTTCGCTGTACGCCTTGTCCACGTCGGGAATAGGGTACAACCCCTCGCGATACTTGGTTATGCCCGTCGGCACGCACGCCAGATCGCGCACTTTCGGATAGTAGGAGAACAGCTTTCGCGCCGTATACGCCAGCTCCTCCCCGTCGTTTTTATGCGGCACGATCACCGCTTGGCAATGCAGTTCCACGCCCCCTTCGACGAGCCGCTCCACCTGCTCGGTTATCTTCCCTGCGAAGCGGTTGCGCAACAATTCCGCGCGCAATTCGGGGTTCATCGTATGCACGGAAACGTACAGCGGCGAAAGTTTCAATCGAATAATCCGTTCCAACCCCTCGTCCGAAAGATTGGTCAGCGTGACGAAGTTTCCGCAAGAAAAGCTCATGCCGTAATCGTCGTCCTTGACGTACAGACTTTCGCGCATACCCTTCGGCATTTGATCGACGAAGCAAAACAAACAGCGATTACGGCAAGTACGGACGGCGGTGTTTTTGGCAAACTCTACGCCGAGCGGCTCTCCCTCCGCCTTTTCCACCGTCACCGTCGTTTCCGTGTTGCCGCGCTTATCGCGCACGGTCATCGTGAAGCCGTCCGTTTCGCAGTAGTATAAATAATCCAGCTCGTCCTCGCAAGGGTGTCCGTCGAAAGCAAGGATTTCGTCCCCTGCCTCCAAACCCAGCGATTTTGCTATGGAATTGCGTTTTACTTTGGTTATTTTCAACATGCCGCTCTCTCAAAATAAATAGTCGAACGGCGTTTTATCCACGCCGTACTCTCTGCACAGTTTTTTCACGATTTCTGCAAACGCAACGGGCAGGGGCGCAACGAACGCCATTCTCTCCCCCGTCCGCGGATGCGTGAGTTCCAAACGGTAAGCGTGCAAAAGCTGCCCGTCCGCCTTTATGCGTTGCTTCTTATAGCCGTACACGGGATCGCCTGCCACGGGATGCCCCAAATGCTTGGCGTGCACGCGAATTTGATGCGTTCTTCCCGTCTGCAAATCGAATTTGCAAAGGGTATAGTCCTTTCCGAAACGAGCGATCGTTTGGAATTCGGTGACGGCGCGTTTCCCTTTTCCGTCGGGCAACACCGACATTTTCAAACGATCCGTCGGGCTTCTGCCGATGTCCGTTTCGATAGTGCCGCGCTCCTCTTTCAGCTCCCCTTCCAACAATGCGTAATAGGTCCTTTTACAACTCTTTTCCGCGATCTGCGCCGCGAGCGATAAATGCGCTTTATCGTTCTTCGCGACGACGAGAAGCCCCGTCGTATCTTTGTCGATACGGTGTACGATACCGGGACGCAACACGCCGCCGATTCCGCTCAACGAATCAAGCGCGTATAAAAGCGCGTTGACGAGCGTACCGCTCTCGTTTCCGTTGCCTGCGTGCACCGTCATGCCCTGCGGCTTATTCACCACAGCGAAGTCCTCGTCCTCGTACACGATGTCCACGGGGATATTTTCAGGCTCGGCTTTGCATTCCGCCAAATCGGGCAATTCCAGCAACACCTCGTCGCCGCGGCGAATTTCTTCGCCTGCCTTTTTCGTCCGTTGCCCGTTGACGAGCACCGCCCCCTCCGTAATCAAATTTTTCAAACGCGAGCGCGTTAAATCTTCCGCTTGCTCGCTTAAATATACGTCCAAGCGTTTGCCGCCCTCCTCGGCGACGAACAAACGACGCTCCATACGCTCCGCTCCTTACTCCGTCTCGTCCTTTCCGTTTTCGGGCGAAACCTTTTTCTTTTCTTTCGCCGCTTCCTTTTCCGTTTGTTCCGCGGCGAGCAGCTTATATTTCTTCGTCAACGGACAAACGGCACAGCTGTCGAAAAACAGCAGAGACAGCGCGAGCACGATTGCGCCGCCGACGATGAAGAAATCGGCAAAATTGCACACGCCGAAATCGAACCACAAAACGCGCACCCACACCATGTCGCGCACGCCGAAAATCGTCGCCGTATCCCACACGCGGAAGTAAACGCGATCGATCAGATTGCCTACGCCGCCTGCCACGATCATAACCAGCGCGACGCGAAGCCAACTCCGCCGCGTATCCGCGAAAAAGTAGTATACGGCAAACGCCGCCATGAACGCGGACGTGCCTACGATAATCGCTATTTTTGCCCACGCCCCTGCCGAAGCGAGACCGCTGAACGCAATGCCGCGGTTATAGCTTTGGCACAGCACGATACAATCGGGAATAATCACGATATATTCGGGCGAATTCGGTTGCGAGAAATAGGCGTCCGCCCAAAACTTCGTCAGCATATCGACGAAGAGAAGGATAAAAAACAGCAACACGCCCCACAAGCGCGAACCCTTCAAAACACCGCGCAATTTTGTCTTTTCAGAAATCGTTTCCATACCCGTTCTCTCACTTTTTCTTTTTTGCGTTCTGCCGACGAATTTCGTCGATCATGCCCGTTTTCAACGCGTGCAACCGCTTCGACAAGTCCACGCGGTAAAGTTGCGGCATATCCAGCCGCAAATACTCCTCCCAAAAACGGGAAAGACGTTCTTTGGAAAACTCTCGTACGTCGGTGAGGGCGGGGAAAGCATATACAAGCTTTCCGCCCTGCACGATTGTATGTTGCAACGGCTCGGCGACGAAGTTTTCCGCTTCGTGGGTTTTCCATGTTTCGATCGGATCGAACAGCGTAAGCGGCGTCGTTTCGTCCACCATTTCGTCGCGAAGGGTGATCAAGTCGGCGATTGCCATGCCGTTCTCCTTGTCGTACAAGCGATACAGCTTCTTAAAGCCGGGGTTGGTGATTTTCGCCGTATTGTCCGAAAGCTTGATCTTCGGTTGCATTTCCCCGTTTTCGTCCATGACGGAGGAAAGCTTGTATACGCCGCCGAGCGACGGCAAATCTTCCGACGTAATCAGCTTCGTGCCGATACCCCAACTGTCGATTTTCGCGCCCTGTTGCAAAAGGGAACTGATCGAACGTTCGTCCAAATCCCCCGAAACGCAGATGAGCGCGTTCGGAAAGCCTGCTTCGTCCAGCATGGCGCGCGCCTTTTTGGAAAGGTAGGCTAAGTCGCCGCTGTCCAAACGAATGCCCTTCGGCTCGTGCCCGCTTTCGCGCAATTCGCGGAATACCCGAATGGCGTTGGGAACGCCGCTTCGAAGCGTATCGTACGTATCCACAAGCAACATACAGCTGTCGGGATACGCCGCCGCGTAGGCGCGAAACGCCTCGTACTCGCTCGGATAGTCCATCACCCAGCTATGCGCCATCGTGCCTGCGACGGGCACGTGGAACATTTGCCCCGTAATCAAATTGGAGGTAGAGGCGCAACCGCCGATAATCGCCGCACGCGCACCGAAAATGCCTGCGTCCGGTCCTTGCGCCCTGCGCAAACCGAACTCCATCACCGCGCCCTTGCCGCAAGTCGCACGGCAGATTTTCGAGGACTTCGTCGCAATCAGCGTTTGATGATTGATGATATTCAAAAGCGCGGTTTCGGCGAACTGCGCTTGAATAAGCGGCGCGCGCACCGTTAAGATCGGCTCGCCGGGGAATACGGGTTCGCCCTCGCGGACGGCGTATACGTCCCCCGTAAAGCGCATATTTTTGAGGTACGCCAAAAAGTCCTCGTCGAACAAGCGCAAGCCGCGAAGATATTCGATATCCTCGTCGTCGAACCGCCAATGCAAAAGATAGTCCATCGCTTGTTCAAGCCCTGCCGCAATCGAATAGGTCATCCATTCTTTCTGCCGAAAGAACAAATCGAACGTCACCGTTTCCTCGTGCTTTTTTTGCTTAAAAAAGCCGTAGCCCATCGTCAATTGATACAAATCCGTCAACAGCGTCAAATTTCTCATTTTTTCTCCTCCTTTTGCTCCGTCGCGTTTTCCTCCGTTTCCTTGCGTACGAAACGGTCGGGATAGATCTTGCACATTACGTTGACGGAATTAAAATACGCTTTCTCGTCCTTCGTATCGCCGATATACGCGGAAATACCGTACGGATCGCCCTTTTCCGAACCGAAAAAACGTCCCTCTTTCTTTTTGTTGAAATACAACAGCAATACGAGCATGACAACGCCGCCGACAAACATACAAAGCGACATGACGAACGACCAAGGTATTTTATCGCCGAGAATAAACGCGCTGTCGCGCAAAGGCTCCATAATCGAACGGACAAGGCCGTACACGATGAAATAGCAAGCGACGTTCAAGCCGTTCGGCTTTTTCGGGTTCTTCCACGCGTTGATAAAAAGCAGGATTGCAGCCGTCAACGTAACGAGGCTTTCGTATACGCAAAAAGCGTAATGCCATTCCCCGACGTTTTCGATGTACACGGCAATCGGGAAGAATTGCAACGCGGAGTTCGTCACCACGCCGCCGTACACTTCCTGATTGACGAAATTGCCCCAACGCCCGATAGACTGCGCCAAAAGCAACCCTACGGCGACGCAATCGCCCACACGCAAAAAATTGACTTTTTTGAAATACGAAACGGCGGCGATACTCGCCGTGCCGCCGAGAATACCGCCGATTATCGACAAACCGCCGCGGCGGATCGATTGCCAGCTGAACCATTCGGAAACGGGTAAATCGTCCGTAATGCAATAGAACAGACGCGTCGTGACGATGGAAATCGGCAAACAAATGACGAAATAGGTCAAGAACAAATCCGTGGACATGTTCCTGCGTTTGAACAGCAACGAAATCACGCAAAACGCCGCCAACATGCCGGACACGATAATCAAAGCGTAAGCGTAAATCGTAAAGCCGCCGATATGAATCCCCGGCTGCTCGAATAACAGAGAATCGAAATACATTTTTCTCGCTCCTTTCACAGCCTCTGCGGCTGTACCTTATTATTATAACATAATAATAAAAAATCGTCAACCCCTCACTGACGACTTTTTTACCCTTTTTCGCTTGTTTTTTTAAGACGACGCGTTTTTTTCGCGAAACGCGCTATATTTTCGCCAAAATCCGTCGCCACAGCGGCGCGACGGCGAATAGCAAGGCGTAGTTGACAACACAATTAAAAATCTGCCCTTGCAAGAACATACGCGCGTAGAAATACCGCCAATAGCCGACTTTGCTATACAACAGCCAAAACGCCGTCGTATTGATCGCCACCGTGCAAACGCAAAAACTCGAAAGACAAACGAGCGCAAGCCCCAACCACCGTTTTCGCTTGTTTTCGCCGACGATCCACGCGGAAAACAAGCCGGCAAACGCCGCCGTCAAGCCTAAGGATATACCCACCCACGGCAAATAGGCAAACCCTGCGGAATTATAGAAAAATCCGACCAGATCCCCCAAAAAACAAGCCGCAAAACCGAGCAGCGGTCCCAAAGAAATCCCGACGAGCGCGGAAACGAAGATTGTCAAGGAAAACTGCGTATCCGCCAACTTAAATTCCAAAAAGGCGTTGGCGACGACGCATACCGCCGTCATCATCGCCGTATACGCAATGCGGTGACTGCGGTTTGCGGAAAGCAACCACCCCGAAAACAGCATTTTTTTCCATTTTCCGTTTTTCTGCGCGCGGCGTTGCGACGCCGCGTTCTTCTTTTCTTCGCACATAAAAAACCTCCCGAAAGAGAGGTCCGCGTTTGTTTTCGATATGCGTATTCAACGCATACCTGCCGTCTTGATTTTTGTATTCGTCAAAATCGGTTTCGTGTGGGCGGAAAGTTTTCCGTCCGTTCAGCGGACGCGCCGCGACACCGCAGGAAAGGACTTCCTTTCGTTCACCGACAACGTCCCGTTCGGTGACACTTTACGCGCCGAGGCTACTCTTATTTTCTTAACGTCTATTATACGCCCGAAACGCGAAAAAAGCAAGCGTTTGCAAGATACTTTCGCATATTTTTTCCTCCGCGGCGCAAAATACGAATATGGCACTCATTTTCATACGCACGATCATCGTATTTTTAACGCTGCTAGGCATTATGCGTTTGATGGGCAAACGGCAAATCGGCGAAATGCAACCGTACGAACTCGTAATCACGCTTATCATCGCCGACCTCGC
>CAYWML010000011.1:17678-26295 GCA_964459515.1 uncultured Clostridia bacterium
TGTATCCCCATGGCGGATACTTCCATCCCCCTACTCTACGGCGTCGTTGCGATTTTGGCGGTCTATTTCTTACACCAAGTGGTGTGCATCCTCGGACTAAAGAGCAATCTCGCGAAAACGGTGCTGAGCGGCAGCCCGAGCGTGGTGCTGAACCGCAACGGCGTGGACGATACGGAGCTAAAAAAGAACAACCTCAACGTTTCCGATCTGATCGAAAGTTTGCGGACGGAGGGGTACTTTGCCTTAGACGCCGTGGATTACGCGCTGTACGAAGCCGAAGGAAAATTTTCCGCTTTGCCGAAAAAGAACTACCAAGCGTTGCAAACTTCTATGCCCGTCGTCCTCGTTGACGAGGGAAAATTCGACGAGCAAAACGTCAAACGGACGAAGCGCGACAAAAAGTATTTTCTCGACGTATTGAAAACGCGCGGCTATAAAGACGAAAAAAAAGTGCTCGTCATGACGGTGGACGGCGACGGAAAAATCTATCTGCAAAAAAAGGAGCAACCGTACGAAGTGTTCGAGCTGCATTGGGAGGAAAAAGCATGGTGAAAGGAGAAAAGGCATGATACGGGCAATTGCGAGTATTTTTATTACGTTGGGACTGATCTTCGGCGCGTCGTGCTATGAAATGCACTACGTAAAAACGACTTTTCGGGATTTTTCGCAAACGGTGCAAGCGTTGCGAAAAAAAACGCTCGCCGGCAACGCGAGCTATCAGGACGGCGAAGCCGTGCGCGCCTATTGGATAAAAAAGCGCGACGTACTGCACGTATGGGTGCCGCACGATTCCCTGCAAGAAATCGATTATCAATTAAGCGAAGCAATCGGCAGCCTTTCTATCGGCGATTACGCCGCCGCCGTGCCGAAATTAGAAAGCATCGCCGATCTTTCCGAAAGCATTCCGCTGCTGTACACCTTAGACATCGGCAACGTATTCTAAAAAAGAGAAAAGGGCATTCGTCTCACACACGGTATGCCCTTTTTGTCTATTCGTCGATTTTCAAAAGCGTTACGCCAAGCCGTACGCCAAGACGATACGCACGTCTGCGTCGAAAATGTTATACAAGAATTTTTTCAACGCCGTCGCCGTTGCCTTATCGGGCGTTTCCCCCTCGTTGCTCTGCATCATGGTAACCATGGCGTTGAAATTTTTATAAATAATCTGCGCGTCCTCTTCGATTGCCGTGTACGCGTCTTCCGTGCCGTCGTGCTGTATCGAATACATTTCTCCCACAGTGTCGTTCATGGCGTACAACAACTCGGTATTGCCCGTTTTTATCATCTCCGCGGATTGATGATTTAACTCCGCGAGCAATTCGATAAAGCGTTGCAGACGTACGTTCCCTTCCAGCTCGGTCGCCATCAGAGTTCCACTCCGTTTTGCTTCAACAATTCGCGCGCGGATTCCACGCTGTCCACGCCCGTTTTATTTTTGATAGGCGCAAATTCCTTTTCCCGTACGACCTCGAAGGGAAGCACGCTGCCCATCGGTTTAATCAAATCCACTGCGAGCATTTCGAACTTCTTGCCGTTTTCCTTTTCGGGCTTCCGCGTGACGCCGTCGGGGCAGAGGCATTCGATCTTCTTTTCTACGATATGCACGGGAATTTTGTTGTCCACGATCTCCTCTAACTTGCTAAGACGGAACAGATAGTTCATAATCACGCCGTAGCAATAGGACAAATTACCGTTTTCGTCGCGCAAGTTTGCCATTTCTTCCGTCAATTCGTAATATTCGATAATGTCGGGTTTGTCGCCGTCCAAGCACAAAACGCCTACCTTTTCGTGCGGTTCGGTCTTGCAAATGACTTTCGCGCCGCAATTTACGCCGCTTAAAATCGTCGCGCCGACGAATACGGGATCGGCAATGCGTTGCAAAACGTTATCCACCGCGTAAATGTTCAACCACTCCACGCCGCGTGCGTGCAGGTCTTCGCACAGCCCTGCGCGTTTCATGGAAGCGAACCAACCGCCGTTCCCGTTCGGGGACATGGCAGGCATACCCTTGCTTTCCAAAATAATCTTTCCGTCGTAGTCTACGGCAGGCGCCATATCCTGTTTGAAGAAACGCACCGCCGATTCGGGATAGCCAAAATAGCCGTGTTCTTTCCAAAACGCCGTCGTCTGTTCGTGATTTTTATCGCTCGTCATGATATATAAAGGCACGAGAACGCCACATTTTTCCGTGACTTCCAGAAGATTTTTCATCTGCTGTTCAAAAATGTACAGCGGCTTCGTAAGCCCGATATCGTACGCACCTTTCGGGCCGTCCACGCCGAGCCGCGTCCCCATGCCGCCTGCAAGCAACACAGCCGCCACTTTGCCCGCGCGAATAGCCTCTACGCCTGCCTTTTCAAATTCGGCGAAACGTTTTTCGATAGCCGCAAGACGAAGCCCGTCAATCGGCTTTATATCGCGATTTTTGCCGCTGAGATCCACGGGGTGCGCCAAATCCTCTTCAAAACTCCAATCGATACCCTCGATCGTTTGCAACAGCTTTTGTTTTTCCGCCTCGTTCAGTTCGTCGTAATATTGCAATAGCTGCGTTTGGTTCTTTTTTTCCAACAATGCTTTTGCCTGTTCGTACGTCATTGCCGTAAATACTCCTTCAATATTATTTTTCCTCGTTATTATAACAAATTCCGCAACGGATTGCAATAGTTTTCCGAAACTTTTCCTTAAAATTCTTTCGCGCTTTCGTGACATTCTTCCGTTTCCTCGAAAAAGCGCAAAAAATTACGGGCGAACGTTCCTTTTTTTTCGGAAACGTTCGCCCGTGTTCGCACGACGATTTATTCGCCGTAAAGCTCCTTATGCAGCTCGGCGCGCGTTTTCACGGACAACCAACCGCAGGAAACCGATCCCGGACCTACGTGCGAACCGATGACGGGCCCCATAATCGTGACGAAAGGCTTTACGCCCGTCTTTTCCTCGATAAGACTTGCCAACGCGTTTGCGCCCTCTTCGTTGTTCGTATGTACCACGACGATGCGATTATTCTCGTCCATGGGCGCTCTGTTCAAGTGTTCCAGCACGCGATAGTAGGATTTTTTCATGCCCTTGTTTTTCTCGACGACGGAAAGTTTGCCCTCGGCGTCGAACACGAGCATGGGCTTGATATTCAACATCGTGCCGACCGCCGCGGAAACGGCGGAAACCCGTCCGCCTTTCTTCAAATAGAACAAGTCCGCCGGAATAATGCAATGCTGAATGCGATTGCGCGCTTCCATGAGATATTCGTACGTTGCCTGCGCCGTCATGCCCTTGTCGCGACAATCCGCCGCCATGGAAACGAGCATTCCCTGCCCGATGGTAGCCGTCAACGGATCGACGGGATATACGTTGAAGTCGGGATATTTTTTCTTGATATCCTCCGCCGCCTGCCGCGTGATCGTAATCGTGTTGGCAAGCCCCGAAGAGATCATGAAATGCAATACGTCTTTGACGCCTGCCTCCGCCATTCTCGTAAAATGCGCCATGTGCGCTTCGTAATTCAACTTCGCCGTGCGCGGAAACGCGCCGTCCGAAACTTTCTCGAAGAAAGCGACGTATTCGCTCTCCTCCGAAAAATCGTCGTAATATTCCTCTATGTTCCCGTCCTTTTCCATGGTGAACGTCAGAGGAACGAACCATATATGCCTTTCCTCCCGATAGGATTTTTTCAAATCGCAGGTGGAATCGCTGGAAACGTCAAATAAAGCCATTGCTTTTTCCTCGCCGTATAAATTTCTTTTTTTCAAACGATAGCTTGATTATAGCACGCTCGCCGTCCGCTGTCAAATATTTCTGCGTATTTTTTTGAAATTTGTCATATTTTTTCGTGACAATAATTTTTTCGCGTATTTTTTTTCGTTTTCCGTTAAAAAAAATCGTTTTTTTCCGCAAAAGGCTTGAAAAACGAAAAGAAATCCGTTATAATATAGAGGAGCTATAATACGGCTTTGCAAGCGAGACTTGCAAAAGGAGGAGAAACAAATGACCTTGCAGGATTATCTGGATTTAAAAAACGGCTCGGACGTGCGCGGCGTTGCGTGCGACGGCACGGAAGAAAACCCCGTCACGCTGACGACGGAGGCGGTTAGCCGCATTGCAAAAGCTTTTTGCGTTTGGCTGATCTCGAAAACGGGAAAAACGAAAGTGCGCGTAGCCGTCGGCTACGATTCGCGCTCGACTTCGCTCGCTTTATGCGACGCGGTGACGGAAGGCATCACCGCAACGGGACACGACGCCGTCGTTACGGGGCTGTCCTCTACGCCCTCCATGTTCCGTTTGCTTCGCGACGAAAACAGAAACGAAGGCGAAAAGGCTTGCCAAGGCGCAATCATGATTACGGCAAGTCATCTCCCGTCGGACCGCAACGGTTTGAAATTTTTCTCCGTAAACGGCGGACTCGACGAAAACGATATTTCCGAAATCTTGGGCATGGCGTACGATTATCGCTTCGCCGAACCGAACGTTTTCGGCGAAAAGACGGAAGAACCCTACCTCGACGAATACGCCGCTTTCCTTACGAATAAAGTGCGGACGGCGACGGACAGCGTTTTGCCGTTGGCGGGAAAACATATCATCGTAGACGCGAGCAACGGCGTGGGCGGCTTTTTCGCGGAGAAAGTGCTTGCGCCGCTCGGCGCGGATATAAGCGGCTCGCAATGCTTAGAACCCGACGGGCGTTTTCCGAACCATATTCCGAACCCCGAAAACAAGGAAGCTATGGATTTCCTCCGCAAGGCGGTTTTGTCGGCGGACGCCGATCTCGGCATTATCTTCGACACGGACGCGGACAGAGCCGCAATCGTCGATAAAAACGGCGAAGAAATCAACCGCAATCGTTTGATCGCCCTCGTTTCGGCAATCTTGTTGGCGGAAAAGCCCGGCACGATCGTGACGGATTCGGTCACCTCCGACGGCTTGGCGGAATTTATCGCCGCAAAAGGCGGAAAACAGCTTCGTTTTAAGCGCGGTTATAAAAACGTCATTACCGAGGCCATGCGCTTGAACGCGCAAGGCGAATACGCGCCGCTTGCGATCGAAACGAGCGGACACGCCGCATTCGCGGAAAACGACTTCCTCGACGACGGCGCATACCTTGCCGCTCGCCTGCTTATCGCGCTTTCCGTTGCCGAAAAGGACGGAAAGACGCTCTCCGATCTCATCGCCGATTTGCAAGAACCCGTCGAAACGGCGGAAATTCGTCTGCATTTCTGCGAGGACTGCGACAAGAACACGGCAGGAAAGCGTATTATCGACGATCTGCAAGCGCACGCGCAAGCGGCGACTTACGCGACGCTTCCCCCCGACAATTACGAAGGTTGCCGTATCGCCTACGACGAAAAACACGGCGACGGCTGGGCGTTGGTGCGCGTGAGCCTGCACGAGGCGGTTTTGCCCGTCAACGCGGAATGTAAAACGCAAGGCGGTTTGCTGAAAATACTCAAAGACCTCTACTACGTCTTGAAAAAGCACGACTATATCTCCGTCGAACCGCTGGAAAAAGCGATTGCCGCCGAAAGACAAAAACTCATCGACGGACTGCACGCGCGGCTTCTGGAAAGCCCCGTATTCCTCGACTACATATTCCCGAGGGCGGAACGAAAACTCGTGCTGGTAGAAGGCAACGTTCCCGCGGAGCAGGAGCAGGAAACGGAAAGCAAAGACGAACAAGCGACGAACGAGCAAGCCGCTCCCTCCGCGGAAACGACGGCGGAAACGGAAAGCACGGAAGCGTAAACGCCTCGAAAACGAATATAGAAACGATAACGAACAGGAGAATATAATAAGGAAATGGACACGCAAAAAACCACCATTAACGCACTCAGAATTTTATCGGCGGAAGCCATTGAAAAAGCAAAATCCGGTCACCCCGGTCTGCCCATGGGCTGCGCGCCGATCGCGTATACGCTGTTTCAGCATTTTTTGAAATTCGATCCCAAAGACGCGACGTGGGACGACCGCGATCGCTTCGTCCTCTCCGCAGGACACGGTTCGGCACTCTATTATACGCTGTTGCACCTGTACGGGTTCGGGCTGACTATGGAAGACCTGCAAAACTTCCGTCAATTCGGTTCTAAAACACCCGGTCACCCCGAATTCGGGCATACCGTCGGCGTGGAAACGACGTCGGGACCTTTGGGACAAGGCATTGCGACTGCCGTCGGTATGGCGGTTGCCGAAGCGCACCTCGCCGCAAAATACAATAAACCCGGCTATGCCGTCGTCGATCACTACACCTACGCCCTTTGCGGCGACGGGTGCTTGGAGGAAGGCATTTCCTACGAGGCGTGCTCGTTTGCGGGAACGCACGGACTCGGCAAACTCATTCTTCTGTACGACGACAACGAAATCACCATAGAGGGCGACACGGACGCCACCTTCAAAGAAAACGTCGGCGCGCGCTTCGCGGCGCAAAATTGGCAGGTGCTTCACGTAGACCTCGCCTCCTCCCCCGACGACGTGGAAGCGTTGTCCGACGCCATCGAACAGGCAAAAGCGCGTACGGATAAACCCTCCGTCATTATTTGCAAAACGAATATCGGCTACGGTTCTCCTCTGCAAGATTCGGCAAAAAGCCACGGCGCGCCGCTCGGCGAAGAAAACTTGCAAAAGTCCAAAGCAAAGTTGGGCTGGAACTATGCGCCGTTCGAATGTCCCGAAGAGGTGTACGAGCACTGCGCCACGGCGTGTAGAGCAGGCGGTTTGGCGCATACGCAATGGACGCGCATGTTTGCCGAATACGAGGTGACGTATCCCGAATTGGCGGCGGAATACAAACGTTTAATGGCAGGCGAAATGCCGAATTTCGACGAAATCGAAGATCTGTATGACTTCGATAAGCCGATGGCTACCCGTCAAACTTCCGCGCAAGTACTCAATAAGATCGCGGCGAAACTGCCGCAACTCATGGGCGGCTCTGCCGATCTCGCCCCCTCCAACCTCTCTTCGATGAAAGATACGGACGAGATTTGCTACGGCGATTTCTCGGCGGAAAACTTCGCCGGCAGAAATATGCACTTCGGCATTCGCGAACACGCCATGGCGGCGATTGCGAACGGTATGCAGCTCCACGGCGGCGTACGCGCGTATTGCGCCACGTTCTTCGTGTTTTCCGACTATTGCAAGCCTGCCTTGCGTATGGCGGCTTTGATGAAATTGCCCGTCACCTACATTTTCACGCACGATTCTATCGGCGTGGGCGAGGACGGCCCTACGCATCAACCTATCGAACAGCTGATTATGCTGCGCTCCATTCCCGGCATGAAAGTCTTCCGCCCTGCGGACGGGAAAGAAACGGCGGCGGCTTGGATTTCGGCGATGCGCGAAGAAGGTCCGACGGCGTTGGTGCTTACCCGTCAGAGCTTGCCGCAATACGAAAACAGCGGAAGAGCCGCGTTGAAAGGCGGCTATGTATTGGAGGACTGCGAAGGTACGCCCGACGTACTGCTGATTGCAAGCGGTTCGGAAGTCGAGTTGTGCGTAAAAGCGAAAGCCGCGCTCGCGGAACGAGGCGTTCAGGCACGCGTGGTGTCTATGCCGTGTATCGAAGCGTTTGAGAAACAATCGCCGCTGTATCAAGAAAAAGTGTTGCTTCCCGACGTAAAAGCGCGCGTATGCGTAGAGGCGGCTTCGCCGTACAGCTGGTATAAATACGCCGGCGATTGCGGCGAGATTATCGCCATGGACGGCTTCGGCGCGTCTGCCCCTGCAGGAAAGCTGTTCGATTACTTCGGCTTCACCGTGGAACACGTCGTTGCGAAAGCGTTGCAATCGATTGAAAAGGCAAATCCCGTCGAGGCGGCGGCTTCGCAAACGGAAATCGAGGAATAAATATCCCGAAAAGGAAAAGCTTGGCAAACGTTTTTCGTAAAAAGAAGTTTTTTCAGAAAACTATCACACGGCAACAACGCAATTTACGCAAAGGTCTATTATACTGTACTCGTAGATTGAAATTGCTCATCCGTTTCCTTATCGAAACACCTCCATAATAAATTGCAAGACCGCACGGCTTTTTAAGCCGTGCGGTTTTGTAGTTATCGGTAACAATAGAGCCGACGTTCCGCGGCAACCCGATGGGTTGCCACGAGATTGCCGCAGTCGCGCGCTCCGCGCTCCTTCGCAATGACGTGGGAAGAGTGCTCCGCGACAAGCGAAAGTATGGCAAGCGAAAATCGACGCGGAATGTTTTTTTCGTTTTTTAATAAAAAAGCGTTGACATTTTTCAAGAAGCATGCTATAATAGGAAAGTAGTTTTTCGGAGGCATAGTCTCAGTTGGTTAGAGCGCTCGCTTCACATGCGAGAGGTCACAGGTTCAAGTCCTGTTGTCTCCACCACAAGGAACCGCGGTCGAACCCGTGGTTCCTTTTCATTTGTGTAAATGGCGTCGCAGGGATTATCATTAAGACTAAAAAGTACGAAAAGATAATCTCTTACGACTGGCAAACAAAGCCAAGATGCAACGGTAAATTTGTTAAGAAAGCATAATCACAATAGCAACTACATAAAACACGATTAAAGGCGGTAGAACGTTGATTCTATCGCCTTTTTGTGTGGTTTGTAAATATACGCCGTCCGAATGTTTCGCCTTTCGTTGCTCGTGTGTAGCACAAAGAAAAGCGAAAG
>CAYWML010000012.1:0-25975 GCA_964459515.1 uncultured Clostridia bacterium
AGCTCGTCTACGATAGGCGGAATTTCCTCTGCCTTTATGCCGTTTTTGCCTTGCATACGCACCACCGTATCGCGCACCGCTTCCACGACCGCCGCCGGCGCGACGCCGCGCGGACAACGCTCTACGCAAGCCATACAGGAAAGACAGCTCCATATCGCCTTGCTTTCCAACAGTTCGTCTATCTTACCGCGCGACAGCATGGAAACGAATTGATGGGGCTTAATATCCATTTCGTGAAAAGCAGGACAACGTCCCGAACACTTTCCGCATTTCATACATTTTTTTACGTCCGTGCCGCTAAGACGGCGCAAATTTTCCAAGCGTTCTTCTTTCGTCATGCTTCCACCCCCAACGCTTCCGCGAGCAATTCCGTGAAATACTTCACGGGGAGAATGTCGCCGCCGTTCGCCTGTAAGTTATACAGACAAAGCGGACACGCCGTAATCACTTCCTCCGCGCCCTTTTCTTTCGCGCTCGCCAATACTTTCTCGCTTTTTTGCTTCGGCAAGTCGGCGTTCTTTAAGGATACGTACGCGCCGCAACACTCGTTGCGGAAAGGATACACGACGGGCGTACCGCCGATTGCGCGAATGAAATCCTCTATAATCGTCGGATTTTCGAGATTATCGAATGCCATGACGCCGCTCGGGCGGAGCAACAAGCAACCGTAATACGCGCCGATCTTTCGATTTACGGGGTTGACCACCGCTTTTCGGATATTGTCGAAACCGACGACGTTTTTCAAAAGTTCCAAGTAGTGCAACACTTCGGTCTCGCCCGTGTACGGCTCTTCCAACTTCAAATAGTTGTTGGCACGCGTGCAGATATCGCCTTTTAAGCGCATGTCCTCGTTCGTACGTTTGATAACGTTATGGCATGCGGAGCAAAGCGTAAGCAGCTTGCCGCCGTGACGCTTTGCGTAGTCCAACGCGCGCACCGCCGAAAGCTTCGGAGCAATCTCGTCCGAGCCCATCGGATAGACCGCGCCGCAACACTGCCAATTTTCGATTTCCTCCATTTGCACGCCCAACGCCTCCGCGCAAAGCCGAGCCGTCACGTCCAGCTCTTTCGCTTTCGTTTTCAGCGTACAGCCGGGATAATAACTGATTTTCATTTTATAAGACCTTCCTTATTTCTGCGGATACGCCATAGCTTCGGGGCGGAAAACTTCGTCGAACTTCTCCTCCGTCAAAAAGCCGAGCGCAACGCACGCCTCTTTCAGGGAGATATTCTCCTTATACGCTTTCTTCGCCGTCTTAGCCGCGTTTTCATAGCCGATATACGGATTTAATGCCGTGACGAGCATCAACGAATTATAAAGATTGTGCCGCATTTTTTCCTTATTGGCGCGAATTCCCGTAACGCAATTCTTTTCGAAAGAAGTAATGCCGTCCGCGAGCAAGCGTACCGATTGCAGGAAGTTGTAAATAATGACGGGCATAAACACGTTCAATTCGAAATTGCCTTGCGACGCGCCGAAGCCTACGGCTACGTCGTTCGCCATGACTTGCACGGCGACCATCGTCATGGATTCGCACTGCGTGGGATTTACCTTGCCGGGCATGATGGACGAACCCGGTTCGTTTTCGGGAATAAATATCTCGCCCAAACCGTCGCGAGGACCGCTTGCGAGCCAACGCACGTCGTTGGCAATCTTCATAAGGTTTGCGGCAAGTGCTTTCAACGCGCCGTGCGCAAACACCAACTCATCTTTCGACGTCAACGCATGGTATTTATTCTCCGCCGTAACGAAAGTTTTTCCCGTCAACGCGGACACCTGCGCCGCCACTTCTTCGGCAAACCCCTTCGGCGCGTTCAAGCCCGTACCGACAGCCGTGCCGCCGAGCGCGAGCTCCTTTAAGCCAGATAACGCGAGCGTAAGCTGCGCTTTCGTCTTTTCCAGCATATTTCTCCAACCGCTGATTTCCTGCGAAAAGGCAATGGGTACGGCGTCCTGCAAATGCGTTCTGCCGCTCTTGACGATCCCCTCGTTCTCCTGCTCCAAACGAAGCAAAGTCGCAATCAACTTATCCATGGCAGGGAACAGCTTGTCTTCGATGGCGAGAACTGCCGCGATGTGCATTGCCGTGGGGAAAGTATCGTTGGAGCTTTGGCTCTTGTTGATATCGTCGTTGGGGTGCAACAGCTTTTTCCCCGCGATTTCGTTGCCGCGATTGGCGATGACTTCGTTTGCGTTCATGTTAGACTGCGTACCGCTGCCCGTCTGCCATACTACGAGCAGAAAATGCCCGTTCAACTCGCCCGAGATTACCTCGTCGCAAGCCGCCGCGATGACGTCGCGTTTTTCTTCGGAAAGTTTACCGAGTTTGCAATTTGCCAACGCCGCCGCCTTTTTCAGAATGCCGAAAGCATGCGTAATTTCCCGAGGCATCACCTCGTCGCCGATGCGGAAATTTTGATAGCTGCGCTGTGTTTGCGCCGCCCAATATCTGTCTTTCGGGACTTGCATTTCTCCCATCGTGTCTTTTTCAATACGATATTCCATACTTCTTTTTGCCGCCTTAAATTTCTATTTGCGCGATAACGCCTTTCAAAACGTCCGCGCTGTTTTTCATCTTTGTAAGCTCTTCGTCGGAAAGTTTCGGCGTGAGCGTCGTTACAATGCCTTTATTGCTAATCGCGCAAAGGGTGGAAAGCGCAACGTCGGAAATACCGTATTCGCCGTCCAACACGACCGATACGGGCAAAATCGAATATGCGCCCGAATAAATACAATTTACGATCTTCGTTACGCATGCCGCAATGCCGTAGAACGTCGCACCCTTGCCTGCAATGATCTTTCCGCCCGATTTTTTAACGTATTCCTCTACCTCTTCGCGTGTATAGGGCGTAATTTGCACGCAAGTTTTGTCCGTCAGGGTAGTTTCGTATTCCGTAAGCGGAATGCCCGAAATATCCGCCGCGGACCAAGCAACGAAAGAAGAATCTCCGTGTTCGCCCAAAACATACGCGTGCACTTGCTGTTGATTTACCGAATACAATTCGGAAAGGCGCGTTCTAAGACGAATGCTGTCGAGCGTAGTTCCCGTACCGATAACGCGGTTTCTGGGCACGCCCGTGATTTTACAGAACACGTACGTCAAAATATCTACGGGGTTCGCCACGAACAAATACAGCGCGTCGGGAACGTACTTCACGATTTGCGGCGCGATAGACTTCAAGATATTCACGTTCGTCTGCGTTAAATCGATACGCGACTGTCCGGGTTTTCTACCCACGCCCGACGTAATGATTACGATGTCCGAGCCTGCGGCGTCCGCATAATCGCCGAAATAAATCTTCGTAGGGGAAAGATAAGGCGTTGCTTGCAAAATATCCATCGCCTCCCCTCTTGCCTTCGCCTCGTTTACGTCGATCAATACGATTTCCGCCACCGAACCGGTTGCGACGAGCGTATAGGCAACCGTTGCCCCCACAGATCCTGCGCCGATAATAGTAACTTTGTTGTTCATGTTTTTTCTCCGTATGTATTTATTTTTATTTTCACGCGAATGCGCTTTTCCACGCAATACATCTACTATATTATAACATACTTTTTCCCGAACGACAAATATTTGAAACGGCTTTATCGCACTTTTCAATCGCTAAATCGATATATTTTTATCTTTTCACATACAGAAGGGCATGAAAAAACGCTTACTTTCCGAAGAAAACAAGCGTTTAATGCGTAATTTTCGCCATAACGGCGTTGATTTACGGTTCGTAAAATGCGTTGACGAGCAAAAGTCCGCCTTCGGCAATCGTCAAAATACCGCTGAGCACAAAAATCAGATCGACCGCCGACGACTGACAAAACAGCAACAAAATCCCTATGATTACGGCTATGCTCGGCAAAGCGAGTTCGCGAATTTTTCCGAGCAGCGATTTTCCCGAAGACATATTTTTAACGGCGGCGTATACAGCCAATATCCCGAAAATCAAAAGCCCTGCCGCCACGATATACAATACCGCCTCCACCAGCACCCAGCCGCAAACAATCAGCAAAACGCCGGCAACGATCTTCACAACGGCAGGAGGGATCATTTTCGAAAGAATATCCACGACGCCCAGCACGATTAAGCTGACGCCTGCCACCGTCATTAAGATACCGATGAAGTCGCCTTTAAGCACCAACAACAAAACACCGACGAGCATCGTCAAAATCGACGCCGCGATTTGCTCCGACTTTTTCAATTTTCACCTCTTACTTTTTTCTTTTCGTTATAACGGCAATGCGTACGTAGCCGCTCGCAAGCCGATACTCGGCGCGCGCGCAGGGATATACGTCCGTTTTACGGCACTTTTCGCAAAAATCGTACGATCCGCACAAATCGCGTTTCGCCAAAATACTTTCGTACCACTTCTTATCGTCCAACTGTTCTTGTCTCGTTTTATAATCCATGATTGCCTCTCCTCATTATATGCGCTTGCCCCGTCGGAATATACGGGTTATTGTTATTATAAAACATTTTGCGATTTTTTTCAATAGTTTTTCGACAAATTTCGACATTTTTTTATTTTTAACGAAATTTTATAAAAAACGAAAGCGCGCAAACGAATCGCACTTTCGTTCCGTATACGTTTTTCGGCGGTGCGCCGACGCGCGCCGCCCCGATCCTAAGCAGCCTTTTCCGACCGCGCCGACACCCTTTCGGCGCAGGGTATTCCGCTTTCTCGAAAGAGTGTACTGTATTATATGCTTAGCCGCGTGAAAAAGTGCGTTATAATCGGCGAACGTACAGCGAAGCGAGCACTTCGGCGTATCGTTCTTTGGAAAAGGAAACGTTGCCGCCGGACATAACGCGCGCCGTGCCTGCCGCTACGCCGCACCGCAAAATATCCGAAAGCGGCGCGTTCTGTTCCAAACCGATCGCCGCCGCCGCAACCATCGCGTCGCCTGCCCCGACGGTGGAATTCACCGCCACGTTTATACTCTTGCAATAAAAGGCTTCCGAACCGTCCGTAATAACTGCGCCCTGCTTACCCAAAGACAATAAAACGCGACGCGCGCCCCTGTCCAATAATTCGTGACAACCTGCAAGCATATCGTCCTTATCGGCGATTTTTCTGCCGAGCGTATTTTCCAGTTCTTCTAAGTTCGGCTTTACGAGATCCACCCCCGCCTGCAAAGCAAAAAATATGCGTTGTCCTTCCGCATCGACGATTTTCATAGACTTTTCGTCTACGGCTTGCGCAAACCTGCCGTAATACTCCGCGGCTGCGCCGCGCGGCAAGCCGCCCGAAAGCACCGTCACCGCGCTACGCGCGGATAGCATATGCACAAGCCCCAACGTTTCTTCGAGTTTCTCTTTTCCGACTTCTTCCCCGACGTCGTTTACCTCCGTCAACATGGAACGGCTGTCGATAAACTTATAATTCTCGCGTACGCGCCCTTTATTCCAAACAAACGTAAACGGCACGCCTTCTTTATCGAGTGCATTCTCGAATACGTTGCCGTTTTCGTTGTACATCAAGCCCGTCGCGTACGACTCGCCGCCGAGCCGCCGCACCCCTATGGCAACGTTCAACGCCTTGCCGCCGAGCGAAACCGTCTTTCCTTTCACGACGTTCGTTCTCCCTACGTTGAGAGCGTCTATCTCTATCGTAACGTCCGTGCAAGGACTCATACAAACCGTCAAAATCATCTTCTATCCTTCCCTGCATATATTTCTCTTCGATTATACCACAAGAATTGCGAAATTTCAATAGCTCCCCGAAAAAAACGCGTATATTTTTTTCGTTTATCACAAAAAAAACGCCTCCTGCGGTTGCAAGAAACGCCTTTCTTATCCGTTGCAAGGAGCTTACATGGAAATCATTTGCAACGTTTCGTACAATTCGTAATTGAACTTTTTCTTCATGGCGACCGCTTCGCTGATGTCCATATCGATAATTTTATTATCGTGAATACCGACTACGCGATTGCCTATTCCGTCTTTCAACAGGCGCACCGCCTTGTTGCCGAATTGCGCAGCCAACATTCTGTCCGCCATAGACGGAGAACCGCCGCGCTGTACGTGTCCGATGCAAGTAGCGCGCACGGAATAACTCGTATGCGACTGCAACTCTTCCGTGAATTTATTCGCGCTCATAACGCCTTCCGCTATAACGATGATATTGGAATGCTTGCCGCTGGCGCGAGAACGATCGATGCGCGCAACGATTTCGTTCATATCGAAAGCGATTTCGGGAACGACGATGATTTCCGCGCCCGAAGCAATTCCGCTGTACAACGCGATGTCGCCGCAATGTCTGCCCATGACTTCCACGACGGAAATACGTTCGTGCGAGGTCATCGTATCGCGAAGCTTATTGATAATATCCAAGCAGGTGTTTACCGCCGTGTCGAAACCGAGCGTATAATCGGTATACGCCAAATCGTTGTCGATCGTTCCCGGAATACCTATCGTGGGAACGCCGTATTCGCTGAGTATTTTCGCGCCTCTGAACGAACCGTCGCCGCCAATGACGACCAAACCTTCTATGCCGTGTTTATCCAATGTATCGAGAGCTTTTTTCTGTCCCTCAACCGTCAACATTTCCAAACATCTTGCCGTTCTTAAACGCGTACCGCCGCACTGCACGATATTCGATACGCTACGCATTTCCATGGGAACGAGCGTATCTTCGATAAGCCCCGCATAACCGCGTTCGATACCGTAAACCTCAAAGCCGTAATAAATACCCGACCGTACCACCGCACGGATCGCCGCATTCATGCCCGGCGCGTCGCCGCCGCTGGTCAATAATCCAATACGTTTCATCTTTAACTACCTCAAACCTTTTTTCTAAATGTATTTTTTCTCTCTCAAAAACCGACTTCTATTATTATAGCAAATCTTTCAAAAAAAACAAATATTTTCAAGCCCTTTTTTCTATTTTCAAACAAGTTTTATGCAATTTTCGGGCAAAAAGCTGCAAAGCTCCGCCATCAACGCCTTATTCGGCGTCACCTTTTGCGTACAAAGGAGCTTCTTTCCGCCCTGCACGAAACAGACGGGCATATCGCCCTCGTAAAAAGTAAGCGTATCCAACAGCTCTTCCACGTCCTCTTCTTCGAGCGAATCGATATTCAACCAAAGCCGTTTTCCCGAAGCGAAATTCGTTTGCGGCTTCGGTTTTAACGCGTCGATTTGCATCGGTTCGTTCGTTTCCGCGGCTGTCGGCGCGTTGGACGAAGCCACGGAAGGCGCGGCGGCAGGTTTTGCCTCCGATTCGCCCAACGTAAATTCCGTCATTCTATCCACGATGATTACGGGCGGTTTTTCGTCTTCGATACTCAATTTTCCCGAAATGGAAACGACGCAATCCGTATGCAAAAAGCTTCGTATTCTGTCGTACGTTTTCGGAAAACAAACGCACTCGATCGTTCCGTACAAATCCTCCACCGTCACGAACGCCATAAACGCGCCCGTACGCGTTTTCAGCTTCTTATAAGCGGAAATCATGCCGCCCATCGTTACGGCTTGTCCGTCGCTGATTTCCGTGTACTGCTTTTCTCCCGTTTCGTCGTTTTCCGTATACGCGCTTAAAAAGGAGCAATTAAAGGTGCAAGCCTTGAAATACGGCAAGAATTTTTCAAACGGGTGTCCGCTGACGTACACGCCGAGCACCGATTTTTCGCGCGAAAGGCGTTCCATGGTCTCGTACTCCGGAATATCGGGAAAGCGAACCTCGAATTTCTGCTCCTCCACAATATTTCCGAAGAGGGATATCTGCGCGCCTGCTTTTTGTTTTTCTCTGCCGTTTATACGGGTGAGCACGTCTTCGTAGACTGCCGCGATTTGCGAGCGCGCATACCCGAAGCAATCGAACGCGCCTGCGTAAATCAAACTTTCCACAATACGCTTATTGACGTATTTTGCGCAACGAGAAACGAAATCGGCAAAATCCTTAAATTCCCCGTTGGCGTCGCGTTCGGCAATAACGGCGGCGATGGCGTCTTGCCCGACGCCGCGAAGCGCGCCGAGTCCGATACGAATGCCTCTGCCCTCCACCCAGAAAATATCTTTCGATTTATTGACGTCGGGCGGCAATACGGCGATGTTTTTCTCTTTCATATAAAGAATATATTTGGAGATTTCTTCGATTTTATCGATACGATCGTTTAAGATACCTGCCAAAAATTCTTTCGGATAGAAGTATTTCAAATACGCCGTGCGGTAGGCGACGACGGCGTACGCCGCCGCGTGCGATTTGTTGAAAGCGTACGAAGCGAAGCTTTCCATATCCGCGAAGATTTTAGCGGCTACTTCCGCAGGTATGCCCTTGGAGGCGCAACCCGTTATACCTTCGGCAGGCGCGCCGTAAATGAACTTGTCCTTCTGCTCCATCAGCTCTTTCTTTTTTTTCTTCGCCATGGCGCGACGAACGAGGTCGGCTTGTCCGAGCGAATAGCCTGCGAGCTGTTGGAATATCTGCATAACCTGCTCTTGATAGACGATAACGCCGTACGAATTTTTCAAAATCGGTTCGAGATAGGGCGTGTCGTATACGATTTTCTCGGGATTATGCTTATTTTCGATATATTTCGGGATAAAGTCCATAGGACCGGGACGATAAAGGGAAATACCTGCGATTAAGTCTTCCAAACAGCTTGGCTGCAAGTCTTTCATAAACTTCTTCATGCCGCCTTGTTCGAGTTGGAACACGGCGTCCGTATCCCCCGAAGAAATCAATTGATAAGCTTCGGGAACGTCCAACCCGATTTTATCGAAATCGACCTCGATTCCCTTGCCGATTTTTATATATTCCAAAGTGTTTTGAATATCCGTCAAGGTCGTCAGCGCAAGGAAGTCCATCTTCAACATACCGACCGCCTCGACTTCTTTCATATCGAACTGCGTGACGATATCCTCGCCGTTCCTCGCCAACGGCACGTTGTCGGAAAGCACTTTATTGCAGATAACGACGCCGGCGGCGTGTTCCGACGTGTTTTTCGGCATACCTTCCAACTTCAAGCCCATGTCGATTACGCGGTGCAAATCCTCGTTCGTGTTATATACGTCGATAAATTCGGGATTGCGTTTCTTTTTCTGCTCGGCGAGGTTTTTTTCTATCTCTCCGCGTTTATCCTCGGAAAGGGTGGGATCGGCAAGCTGTTTTTCTATTTTCGGAATTTTTCTGCCCAACAATTCCCCGATCGTCGATTTTCCGTCCATGAGCTTCGCCACTTTATCCGTCTCCGAATACGGCACGCCCATAACTCTGCCTACGTCTTTGATGACGGCGCGCGAAGCCAGCGTACCGAAAGTGACGATCTGCGCCACGTTTTCGGGGTGGTATTTTTCCCGTACGTAAGCGATTGTTTCATAGCGGCGTTTCGTGCAAAAATCCACGTCGAAGTCGGGCATGGATACACGATCGGGATTGAGGAAACGTTCAAAAATCAAATCGTATCGCAAGGGATCGACGTCCGTTATGCCTATGGAATACGCGACGATGCTGCCGACGCCCGAACCGCGCCCCGGTCCGACGGGAATTCCGTGCAAACGCGACCAGTTGATATAATCCCATACGATAAGGAAATAGTCGGCAAAGCCCATTTTAATGATAATGCCGAGTTCGTAATTCGCGCGTTCCCGAATGGTATCGGTGATATCCGCGTATCGTTTCGGAAGCCCCTCCCACGTCAAGCGCGTGAGATAATCGGGCGAAGTAGAACCGTCGTCCGGTTTATAGAGCGGAATCAACGAAGTATCGCGAATGGGATCGCCTTTCGGCGTTAAATCGAAAACGGGTTCTTCCACTTTATCGGCAATCACGCGCGTATTGGCGACCGCTTCGGGCACGTAGGAAAACAATTCCGCCATTTCGTCGCCCGATTTCATGTAAAATTCGTGCGTTTCAAACTTCATGCGTTTGGGATCAGCCAACGTTTTTTTCGTTTGAATGCAAAGCAATACGTCGTGCGCTTCCCAATCCTCTTTTTCGATATAATGCACGTCGTTCGTCGCGACGAGAGGAATGTTTAATTCGCGCGCGATCTTTATCAAGTCGGGAATGACTTGTTTTTCTTCGGCAATGCCGTGATCCTGCAATTCGATATAGAAATCGTCGCCGAATACGGCTTTCATCTCCGCCGCCCAGCGTTTTGCGCCGTCGTAATCGCCGTTCATGAGAAGCTGCGGCATTCTGCCTGCAAGGCACGCCGAAAGACATATAACCCCTTCGTGGTGCTGTTTGATATACTCGTAACTGATACGCGGCTTGCCGTAGAAGCCGTCGATATAAGACAGCGAATCGAGCTTTACGATGTTTTTATATCCCGTTTTATTTTTCGCGAGCAAAACGATATGCTCCGTCTTCGTGCCGGGGCGTTTGTCGAAATGATCGTCGGTGGCGTACAATTCGCAACCAATGATGTATTTTATGCCCTTTTTGACGCATTCCTCCGCAAAATACAAGGACGCGTACATGTTGCCGTGATCGGTCACCGCGCAAGCGTCGATATTGTTTTTCGACAAATACTCCACCAAGTCGTCCACTTTCGCCGCGCCGTCCAACAAACTGTATTCCGTATGCAAATGTAAATGTACAAAATCCGTCATAATTTCTTCCGTTCTTCGTTTTCTTTCGAGACTTCCGCAGCCTCGGCAAGTTCCGTCAACCGCCGCATGCGATGACTTACGCAACTTTTTCCCACACGGCAATACGCCGCAAGCTCCTGCAAGGACATTGCAGGATTTTCCAATCTCGCCCGTGCGAGCGTTTGCAACTCTTCGCCCAACTTTTGCAAGATACCGCGCTCTTGCAAGGTTTTAATCGCAACGACTTGCCGTACGGCGGCAATTGCCGATTTATCCGCGTTCCCTGCTATACAATTTTGCGCGCGATTGTCGCGATTGGCTTTATCCCGTTCCTCTACCAACGCCGACAGCCTTTGCAGACAAGTTTCCGCGCCGACCGCGGCGAGAAAATCCGATATGGCTTCCTTGCTTTTCAAATACGCCACGTACGTGTCTTTACGGGATAGGATACGCGGAATAAGTTCCAGAGTTTCCGCTAGCCGCCCGAATTCCGAAGCCGCCTCCCGATCGAGAAAGACGATTTCGAGGTGATACCCCGTTTTCGCTTCCGCTTTGGGGAGGGTACAGCTTCCGCCGCCCAAAAACGCGCCGCACACGTAAGCGATCCGCTCTTTTTCTCCGTCCGCTATCCAAGACGGAAGCACCGTCGTAAGCGCGCCCTCCTCCGACAAAAAGCCAAGCTCGCGCAAGATCGTCGCCGAGCGCGAAGGCGTGCATTGCAACAACAGCTTGTCCCGACTGCTCATGCGATCCCACGTCGCATTCGTTACGGAAAGCTCCGTTTGAAAGGCTTCGGAAAAAGCGTTGATGAAAAACTCCGTCACATATTCCGTTTCGCTGACGAGGAAAAACGACGGCACGCCGTCCTGAAATCCGACCGAACCGCTGGTGCGCAAAAACGCCGCGAGCGCGGCTTTCTTCGCGCCGACGTCCGCCCCCTCCGTCATGCGCCGTATAATTTCTTTTTTGATTTCCGTCGTAAAACTCATAACCTTTTTTTATACTCCGAAAAACGGAAGCGCGGATATCGCCCGTCCGCATTATCGATACGCTCCATGGGAAAATCCACGCGCAACAATTGCGCCTCCACCAAAGCTTTGTCGCCGACTCGCTCCGCCGAATGCGCGTCGGAATCCACGATAAAGCGCGCGGACGTTTTCGCAACGATTTCCGAAAGCTCCTCGTCCGTCAAATGCTGTTTTTTGGAATTCAATTCGATATACGTGCCGTAATCCGCGGCGCATTTCGCCACTTCCAAAACGTCGGCAGGGCAACAATAGCCCAAATGCGTTATTGCGTCTATCGGATTTTTTTTGATTGCTTCGACGTAGGCGGCGGTATTGCGCGCGCGAAGCCGCTCCGACGGCGCGCTACGCGCTTTTCCCTGCCCCAAATTGCCGAATCCGTACCCGAAGAGATCTCGCCAATTCGCATACCGCACGAATACGTGCTTTCCGCAAAGAAAAATATCAAAATTTTCATAATCGGAAAGACCCATATCCACCTGCCCGTCCGTTCCGCATATATTCGCTTCGATTCCCACGAGCACGTCTATACCGAGAGATTTAGCCGCGGCGGCACACTCCGCCCTATACGCCGCCACTTGCCGACGGCGTATGCCGTAAGTAATATGCGCAAAACCGTGATCGCTGACGCCGATCTGCCGCAGACCGAGCTTTTTCGCTTGTTCGGCGTTCTCCGCCACCGTTTGTTTGCCGTGCGAATACGGCGTATGCGTGTGATAATCGCCCGTTAAAATCATGGTTTGCTCCTCGTCTACTATAAATAGCGTATCTCTTCTTCCAAAAGTATGCCGTACGCAGCGTATACCGCCGCTTTCATGCGGGCAATCAACGCCGCGATTTGCGCGGAAGTCGCGCCGCCTTCGTTTAAGATAAAATTCGCGTGCCGCGTTGAAACCGTCGCCGCACCGATTCGCATGCCCTTTACGCCGCTTTTTTCCAGCAATTCGCCTGCCGATACGCCGTCGGGGTTTTTGAATACGCACCCCATGCTTTTTCCGCGCGGAAGTTGCGCGCGTCGTTGCAAAAAAGCCCGTCGCCTTTGCAAAATTAGCGCGCGCGAAGCGTTCTCCAATCGTAATTCCACCCCGACGATCGTCGCTTTATTGTCCATAAACGCACTCTGCTTGTAGCCGTAACCGCATTCCCGAACGGATAAGCGTTGCAACTTCCCGTCTTGAAAAACGGTAAGCGACGTCGCGATATCGGCAAAATACCGACCGCCTGCGCCCGCATTCATAAACGCCGCGCCGCCGAGCGTACAGGGAAGCCCGATAAGAAACTCCGCGCCGCTTTTTTCCGCCGCAAGACACGCGCGCAGAAGCAAACCGCTCGTAACGCCGACTTCGGCGTATGCGCCCTTTTCGGAAAACTCGATTTTTTGCATTTTCTTCGTGCAAATCACGATTTTATCCGATTCATCGTCGAGCGGAAGCACGTTTGCGCCGTTGCCGAGCAAAACGTATTCCGCGCCGTCCGCATGCAGGAGGGTAAGCAAACAAAGCAATTCTTCCGAGCTTCGCGGATAATAAGCGCGCTTTGCCTTTCCGCCGCAAGCAACCGTAGTGTGCTTTCGGAAATCGAAAGGCGATTCCGCAAGGAAATCCGCATATTCTGCCTTTTTCGTATAAAAAGCCATTTTATACACTCCTATTGTACCACATAATTTGTTTTTTTGAAAGTGTTTCTCCGATTTTTTCAAAAACTTTTTTATTTCGTTTGAAAAGCACTTCGCCGCGCGCCCTTTCCCATTTTTATAAATATGCCGACCAAACGATAAAGTTGCCGCAGACGGAAGTAGGGATTACCGCGTCGCTTCGCTCCTCGTAATGACATTGCTAAGCGGAAACGCCCGTCATTGCGAGGCACGGAACATGCCGCGGCAATCTCCGCCGATAGGCGGAAATGAGGGAATGAAAACGGAAAAGCGGCTTTGCGCGATTTCGCGCAAAGCCGCTTGTTTTTTCTCACACATTTCCTCTGATATGGGCTTGATTTACCACACCGTAATTACGCTGTTCACGTAATGCCAATAGTTGCCCTCTTCCGTCGGCTCTTCTTCGCCGTAATAATACCGCGTCGCCGAAGTTAAATTATCGTTATCCCAGCTAATGGAAATTTTATTCCACTCGCTTTCCGCACCATGATAATATACTTCTGTCAAACTGCTACACCAAACGAACGCACTCACACCGATACTTGTCACACTGTCGCCTATTACCACGCTCGTCAAACTGCTACAATTACGGAACGCATATTCCCCGATACTCATTACGCCGTCAGGGATTACAAATTCCGTCGCTGCTTTACCGATTGCATATTGTAACAGCGTTGTTCCGTCTTTACTATATAAATTTCCGTCTATCGATGTGTAATTTACATTATTCTCCGAAACGCTTATATTCGCCAAACTGCTACATCCTGAGAACGCATCATAACCGATAATTGTCACACTGTCGCCAATTACCACACTCGTCAAACTGCTACATCCTGAGAACGCATAATTTCCGATACTCGTCACCGAATAAATAGTATTTTTATACGTAATACTTGTAGGAATATTCGCCGTTTGTATATTGCTCGGTTGCCTTACGAAAGTTGCTTCGCCATCCTTAATTCCGTAACGAACATCGTCCACCACGGTATAAATATATCCGTCGTCGGCAACATCGTTATCATTGCAATCCCATACAACGGGGCAATAACCATCCCAATCACTATTCCAACTATTCGGTCGACTTTCCGCTTCGCAATAAATCGTCAAACTACTACAATTCTCGAATGCATAATATCCGATACTCGTCACACTGTCGGGTATTACCACACTCGTCAAACTGCTACAATGATAGAACGCATTACTACCGATACTCGTCACACTATCGGGAATTTCTATACTCGTCAAATTGCTACACCCAAAGAACTCATATTCCCCGATACTCATCACGCGTTCGGGTATTTCTACACTCGTCAAACTGCTACAATTTAAGAACGCATAATTACCGATGCTCGTCACACCGTCGGGTATTTCTATACTCGTCAAACTGCTACAATTTTCGAACGCACAAGCACCGATACTCGTCACTCCGTCGGGGATCGCCACACTCGTCAAACTGTTACAATCACCGAACGCATATTGATAAATAACCTTACAGGTATCCGCTATCGTTGCCGTCGTAATATCCGTCGTTTCCGTATCCATTAACAATACATAAGGATTGTTTGTATTCCCTAAATATTTTAATCCGTCTTTTATGGTATATTCCAAACTGCTACAATTATAGAACGCATCATCACCGATACTCGTCACGCTGTCAGGGATTTCTATACTCGTCAAACTGCTACATCCATAGAACGCATATTCCCCGATACTCATTACACCGTCAGGGATTACAAATTCCGTCGCTGCTTTACCGATTGCATATTGTATAAGCGTTGTTCCGTCTTTGCTATACAGATTTCCGTCTATCGATTTGTAATTTGCATTATTTTCCGAAACAGTTATACTCGTCAAACTGCTACATTCATTGAACGCATAACCATCGATACTCGTCACGGGTACGCCCTGATAAGTAGACAAAATTTCTATCTCCGAAACAGAATCATCACACCCAACAACAGTTGCGTACGAGCCATTAGAAGCGAGCAAATAGTATACGCCATTTAGCAACTCTGGCTCCTCAGGGAATACACAATCCCCCGAATCTCCCCCAGAACTTTCGGAATAACTCCAATCATCATACGACGAGCTGTATTCCGAGGAACTGTAATCCCATTCGTCCCAATTCGACGAACTATATTCCGACGAACTGTAATCCCAGTCACTCCAATCATCATACGACGAACTAGACTCCGACGAGGAAGATATATTATTTTTCTCGTAAATTTCCTTACAGCTATCGCAAAGCCGATACCAGTCGACGATTGTCGTTGCTTTTTCTTGACCGCAACCATAGCAGAACTCGGCAGGAATTGTTTCGCTCGATTTCTTCCAATAGAAAACCATACTATAACCTTCCCCTGACTCGGTCCAGACCATATTTCCGTCGCTATATGTAGCCGTATAAATCTCGAAAACAAGATAGGTTTGATTATTGGAATATGTACAACAGGACCAATAGCCATCTTCGCACGCATCCGCAGTTCCGTCCGCGCGAACGATTAATTTCAAATAATCCTTAGAGAATACTTCCCCGTTAACCTCATCCCCCGGTTGTATAGAGGAAACTACATCACCGAATTCTAAGTATTCTATTTTCTCCCAATAGTAAACGCCGCAATATTCCGACGGTTGTAATTTATCGCCCCCACCGTTATCACTGCTTCCACCCGTGCCGTTGGAACTACTTTCGCCGTTGCCCTCTGCACCGCTTCCGCTATTGCCGTTGGAACTGCCTTCACCGTTCCCCTCCGCGCTGCTTCCGCCCGTGCCGTTAGAGTTGCTTCCGCTGTTTTCCTCAGTGCTACTTTCGCTATTATTGTTATTTGCGGTTGTTTCCGACGAGGGGGAAGAGCCGCCCATCATCGCGTTGATTACATCTGAAGTATTACACGCCGCAAAGCCGACGGACAATGACGAACCGAGCGCCACGCCCAACAACAAACATAATAGTTTTTTACCTCTCATATTCGAGCCTCCAAAGTTTTTTTTATTTCAAAGCAAAGTTGCTTTTTCACCGTTTATTCCGTAATAAGCTTTCCTTTTGCCGCGTGTTATAGGCTTTCAGCCTTTTAATATAACACGCGGCAAAAATCGCCCATGGGCGATTGCAAGCCAATTACTTACTCTCATTTTACACCGATATGCAAAATTTGTCAATGATTTTTAGGAAAAATTTTGAAATTTCTTCGATTTTTTTTGTTTTTCCCTTTTTGTCATTACGAGGAGCGAAGCGACGCGGTAATCTCGTGGCAAGCCTGCGGCTTGCCGCGGAAGACAGGTTCGGGGTACTTGCTCGCGTTTCCGCCTAACGGCGGAGATTGCCGCACCCTTTTCAAGGGTTCGCAATGACATACCGCCCCGTCATTACGAGGAGCGTAGCGACGTGGTAATCTCGTGGCAAGCCTGCGGCTTGCCGCGGAAGACAGGTTCGGGGTACTTGCTCGCGTTTCCGCCTATCGGCGGAGATTGCCACACCCTTTTCAAGGGTTCGCAATGACAGAAAAAAAGCGGCTGTCGCCGATAAAACGACTGTCGGCATTGGAGTGCGCAAGCAACGCTTGCTTGTTACGGGTATAAAACGCGGCTATCGTCGCTCGAACGCCTGACGGCGTTGAAATTTCGCAAGGCGTTGCCCCCTGCGCCCCCACAAGGAGCAACGCTCCTTGCCCTCGGGGCTGGAAAGGCGTTGCATAAAAAAGAGTCCGACAGAAAACTCTGCCGAACTCCCAAAATAAGAGGAAATGTGTGAGCTGTTTTATGCTTGGTAGATGATTTCTCCGTCGCGAACGGTCATCAATACGTCGTACGACTTGTTCAATACAGTGAAATCGGCGTTTTTGCCGATCTTTATGCTGCCCATCATCCCGTCCAACTTCAAATTCTTGGCAGGGTTGATGGTCGCGTAATCCACCGCTTGCGTAAACGGAATGCCGACTTTTTCTACCATATTCTGCACCGCGCGATTCATGCGCAATACACTTCCGGCCAGCGTTCCGTCTTCCAAACGCGCTTCGCCGTTCTTTACGTATACCGTCTGTCCGCCAAGCTCGCTTACGCCGTCGGGAAGTCCTTTGGCGCGCATAGCGTCCGTAATCAACGTCAGCTTATCGTGCGGTTTGCACTTTGCCAAAAGCTGCATTGCGGGAACGGATACGTGTATCGTATCGGCAATCAATTCACAATTCAACGAATCGAGCAACATCGCACTGCCTACCGTGCCGATTTCGCGATGGTGCAATGCGCTTTGCGCGTTGTACGTATGCGTAACGTTACTTGCGCCTGCCGCGATCGCTCTTTCGATGTCGGCGTACTTCGCGCCCGTATGTCCGATAGAAGCCACGACGCCAAGCGCAGTCAAATGCGCAACGAACACCTCCGCGCCCTTTACTTCGGGCGCAAGCGTAACGATACGAATCGCTTTTCCGCTGGCTTCGTAGTATTCGTCGAACGCCGTAATATTCGGTTCTTTCACATATTCGAGCGGTTGCGCGCCTTTATGCGCCGCCGCAATAAACGGACCTTCCAAATGCACGCCGAGCACGCGCGCGCCGCCTTGGGGATTAAATTCCCTGTACGCCTTCACCGCCTGCATGGCTTTCAATATGTTTTCGGGGCTTTGCGTCATTGTCGTCACGAGGAAAGACGTCGTGCCTTCCGCCGCTACGGTTTTTGCAATCGTGCCGATATGCTCCACCGTGCCGTCCATGCCGTCCGAACCGCCTGCGCCGTGAATATGCTGATCGATAAACCCGGGAAGCACGACGGCGTCTTCGGGAAGTGCGATAACCTCCGCTTTTTTATCCGCGCCGCCGATTTTTTCAATTTTTCTGTCAAAGCAAACCGAACACTGTTGCAAGCCTTTGCCGTCCACGTATACGGTTGCGTTTTTGAAGCATTTCATCGTTGCTTTCTCCTGTTATTTGCTTGCAGGGAGCGAAGCCGCCGCAATACTCTGCCCTACGCGACGATTGGTTTCGTCGGGAAGCCCGATATCCAAGCCTGCAAACGCAGGATATTCTTCCGCAAGCACTTTTTTGCAAGTGGCGAGAATAATATCGCCGCCCTTGCCGCCCATGACTCTGCCGAGCAGAAGCATGTGCTTGATGTCGTAAAATTTCGCATAAAAAGGTATCGTATGCGCAAGATATACGCCGATGTCCTCATAAATTTGCGCCGCAAGCGCGTCGCCCTTGTCCATAAGAGCCTGTATTTCTTTCAACTTTTGCGCCGGCGTCAATCCCGCCGCAAAAAAGTGTCCGCCTGCTTCGGCAAGCTTGATCACCGCGTCCTGCGAGAAGTATTTGCACCCCACGCCGAAATCGCCGCTCCACTCGTCCTGCATTGCGCCCTCGTTAAAGTCTACGGGTGCGAAAGCCAACTCGGACAGCCAGCCGTTTATGCCGCCGTTTGTATTGATATAGCCGACAGCCTCGCTCGTACCCATGGCAATGCCCAATACGCCGTTGTCGTTCAAATCGATAGCCCCTGCCAATGCCGTTACATCGCCGTCGTTTGCCACTTCTAAGGGAATATCCTTGCCGAGAAGCTTACTCATGTCTTTCGCGACGTTGATATACATATTTTTTACGTAATCGCCGTGCTTTTCCTTATCCACTTTAATGAATAAGGAAGCCACCATAATCTTGTTATCTACGTATACGCCTGCCGAAGAAACGCCGATGGCGTCCACAGTCGGCATTTTAGAAGCCGCCGTTTTCATCGCCGTCAAGATTTCGTTGTAGTGATAGGTCGGATCAGCCGTCGTTTTGGGATTCCAAACGACTTCTTCGCTGTATACGACTTCGCCGTTTATAACCGCGCTTACCTTTCTATCCGAACCGCCCGCATCAAAGCCGATACGACAGCCGTCCAAATAGCCGCCCACGCGAATGGAAGCATTCTTCTGTTCGGGAACGTCCTTTTCCTCTAACCAAACGACCTCGAAAGGCTTTTCGTAAACGCCGCTCATGAAATCCACGTCGAACGCGCGAAGCCCGTCCGTCGTATACGCTTGTTTCAAATATTCGTATATCGATTTGCTACCGGCAACATAAATTTTATATCCGCCGACAACCCAAAGGATTGTTTTCGCCAAACGCTCCGCAATGCGGAAATTCAATTTGTCGTTTACGCCGTCGCACAGCGCGTCGTACGCGTATACGTAATTATAACCGCCGCTACGCTCCGCAATCAACGTTACTCTCACCGATTTACCGCTTTTTTTCACCTCTGCGTCAAAATCGTTCAACGCCTTTATCATAGGGTAAAAATTTTTATCCAATACGGGTAATCTCATGCCTTTTCTCCTCGTGTCGCACACTTTATCGCATTTTATACTATTATACTACTTACAGAAAAAAAAGCAAGTGTAATTCTTTCGTTATTATAGGATATTCTTTCACTTTTATTTATTGTGAAATTTTTTGGTAGTCCCGTATCGTTTTTGCGGCGGTTCTGTTCCGTTTACCCTTTTACGCTTTCCAAAAGCGCGTTGACGGACGCCTGCAATTTTGCGAGCAATTCGTTTGCCGTCGCTTCGTTCTCGGCTTTTAAGGAATAGTAAATTTTCAACTTCGGTTCTGTACCGCTCGGACGAACGCACACGAAAGAACCGCCCGACAACTCGTAATACACGCAATTGCATTTCGGGATATCCATTGCCGTTTGCGTGCCGTCCGCCGCCGTCCGAACCGCCGCGCTGTAATCGCGCACCGCCTCCACGGCGAAACCTGCCAACGATTTCGGCTGCACCATTTTCAATCCGTCCACAACGGCGTTCATCTCCTTCATCGCGTTCAAGCCTGCGTATTGTATGGACACGTTTTTATCCAATACGAAGCCGTATTTTCGATAGATTTCTTGCAGGCGACCAAATACAGTCTTACCGATATACGCATAATAGCAAACCATTTCCGCGCAAAGCATAGACGCAACGACGGCGTCCTTATCCCTTGCGTGCGTGCCGCGAAGATAGCCGCAAGATTCTTCGAAGCCGAAAATAAACGTATGGCTGCCGTCGCATTCCCACTGCTTAATTTTTTCGCCGATAAACTTAAACCCGACGGGCGTTTCGTACAGCGTAACGCCGTAATCGTCGCACAACGCTTTTGCCATGCCCGTCGTCACGAAAGATTTCACGACGGCGGCGTTTTTCGGCATCTCCCCCGTTTCCGATAAGCGCGTGAGGATATAATCGAGCAACAAAATGCCCACTTGATTGCCCGAAAGCGCGACGAATTCCCCTTCGTCGTTTTTCAACGCCACGCCCAAACGATCGGAATCGGGATCCGTACCGAACACGACGTCCGCGTGGATTTTATCGGCGAGCGCAATCCCCATGGAAAGCGTTTCCTTAAATTCGGGATTCGGCACTTTCACCGTGGAAAATTCCGTGTCTTTCACCGCCTGTTCCGCGACGACCGTCGCGTTTATGCCGAGCTTTTTCAATATCGTAGTCACGGGTACAAAGCCGCTGCCGTGCACGGGCGTATAAACGAGTTTCAAATCCGCGCCGCATTTTTCCACCGCTTCCTCGGAAAGCGTTAAACGGGAAAGTTCGGTTATGTAATCTTCGTCGAGCCGAGCGGGAACGGGCTGTATCAACGCGCTGTTCTCCTCGCTCTCTACGGAAAGATAATCGGTAATTTTATCAATCTCCGCAACGACGCGCTCGGTATCTTCGGGCGACATTTGCGCGCCGTCCGCACCGTATACCTTATAGCCGTTATATTCTTTCGGGTTGTGGCTGGCGGTGATCATAATCCCTGCCACCGTCTGCAAATACCGCACCGCGTAAGACAGCATGGGGACGGGGTGCACGTCGTCGAAGAGGTACGCCTTGATACCGTTCTTCGCCAAAACGCCTGCCGCCGCTTTTGCAAACTCCGCAGATTTTCTGCGCGTATCGTAGGAAATAACGACGCCTTTCGCCTGTTCTTCGGCGGAAAGAGAATGTATCCATTGCGCAAGTCCCTGCGTTGCGCGACGCACCGTGTAGACGTTCATCATGTTCATGCCGTAGCCGATAATGCCGCGCATACCTGCCGTGCCGAACGCAAGCTCGCCGCCGAAGCGGTATTCGATTTCCGCGAGGTCGTCGCAAATCCCTTCCAGCTCCGCGCGCCCTTCCGCGTTAAGACGAGCGTCCTCCAACCATTTCCGATAATTTTCCGTATAGTTCATAAAATTCCCCTTTTCAATTATAAATTCGTTTCGTTATTTTCTTGTGTCGTTTCGTCGCTTTCACACGCGCCGTCGGCTTGCGTTTCCGCTTTTTGCGCTTTTTCCTGTTCTTCGATATACTCGAAGAAATGTTCGCTATCGCCGTAATCGGGATTGGTAGCCACGCCGTCGTAAGTGATGAAATAATCTTTTCCCTTCATGGTGTAGTAGTGTACGTATTGCTGGCATATAAACAGCAAATAGGAAGCCGGCACGCTGATAAGCAGCGCGCTGCCGAACGTGCATACCGCCGCGACGACGTTGACGATAATGACGATATACACCGTCACGACATAGGTTTCAAAAGCTTTTGCCACCTGCTGTTTTTCGCGCTTGTTCGTATAGCGAATCGCTTCGCGCAACGGGCGTCCGTCCGCGGTCATTGCAGGCATCCAAGGACCTGTAAACGTCAGTTTGAACGATTGAAAAACAACAATCAGCGTAAATGCCGAAAACAATCCTGCCACCAACGGGAAAGTCGTCAAAAACAGACAGCACAGTGCGATCGTGCACGCGTCGAAAAGGAACACGATGGGCACGTATAAAGCCGCGTAACGGCAAGCCTTGCCGAGGTTGGCGATAAACGCCACGGAAAACGGCGTATCGGCATAGGTGGACATTTTATCGTTGATCGTACTGCCGATGGCAAAATAGAACAACGTATCCACGAAGCGGATAACCAAATAAACGAGCAACATACCGACGCACGCCAAAATAATTTCCGTACGCATGGAAGCAATAAGCCCCCACAATTCGTGCAACAAGCCCTTGCCGCCTTGTCCGCCGAAAATTTCGCGCAAATAATCGCCTGCCGGCAATAAATCGTTTTCCCAATACACCAACGACTTAAAAAAGTTTTTCCCTGCCGTCGTCAATTTGGAAACGATATCGCTACCGACGATCTCCCTGATCTCCGGCAAGACGAAAGCAACGCAAAGCGAGCCTGCCAACAAGGCGATGATGATTTTATACAGCAGCAACTTAAAAACATGCTTGAAATTTTCCATTAAAAGATGTAGACTGTTACGAAATCTCATATTTTTCTCCGTTAAACCGCAAGCGGTTTTCTTTTTTCGCGCTTACCCGTCCTAAGTTTTATGTCTTTTTCGTTCGCGCTCCCCTGCGGCAAAGTATCAATAAAAGCGCGTAAGATCGGCACGCTCGATTTGATCCAAATCGAAATATACAATCTGCATGCGTACGCAATAGAGCAAAATCAACAGCGTGTACACCGCCGCGATCAGCACGAACGCCACGGGAAGGGGCAACCATACGGAAAAGACGGCGATAAGCGTTTCCACGATTATGAGCGTAAAGAAACGATTGCCTAAAAGTTTCCACTGCGAAGGCGCAATCAGCGCGTAAGCGTAGCACAACGCTTCGTAAGGACGAAAGCCCGTTATTTGCATGCACGGAAGCCACAAATAGATTGTTCCGATCAAATAGACCAATATAAAGTGTAACGCCACGACGAATAACGCCATAAAAATATAGGCGACCGCACGCAAGCGAATAAGCGAGGCGAAACAAATCAGCGCGGACAAGACCAACGACCAAATTTCATACACTGCCAACAAAAACAACACGTAGCCGATCGTCGAAAGCGCGTTGTCGTTAAGTTTCGACCAAACGCCGTTGAAAGTGCGTTTCCCGATACGGAAGTGTTTTTCCAACAAAGCCGTGAGCATGGCAACGCAAGGCGTAAGCACGATAATGCCGACGATGCCGAAAAGCACCGCGCGCCAAGAGCCGAAATTGACCACGGATATTGCGTGGAAAACTTTGCCGAACGTAAGTTGATCGAATTCGCCCCGAAAAATGCAACCGAGCACTTCCGCGACGGCGCGTTCGTCTACTGCCAACGCCAAAAACATCGCAGGCAAAACGGCGAACGGAAAAACGTAAAAAAAGTTCTTGCTTATATACTTTATCGCTTCCCTTGTGTATTTCATAACCTATTCCTCTCTATTTGTCCTTATTATAGCACAATTTTTTCGCGCTGTAAAGTGTTTTTTGAAAAAAAGCCTGCGCCGTATTAAAACTCTATCGTATTTTTTTACTTTTCCGACCTTTCTTGCCGCGAAACGCCTTTTCCCGGATTGGCGGAAAGGAAGCGCATAGGTATAATTCGCGCGGACGCGCGACAAAAACTTTTGAAAAGTTTTTTTTAACCGAACCCGTTTTTTCGATAGACTTTTAACGTCGGCTTTGCTATAATAAGCTTAACGAAAATATTTTTGTGAGGAAAAAATGAAACATACGAAATGTTATATTCCCGAATATCCGCGTCCTCAAATGACGCGGAGCGATTGGGAAAACTTAAACGGCGAATGGGCGTTCGGTTTTGGCGAAGACGTAAAACGCGCGGACGCTTTACGCGGCGATCTGCCTCGTCGTATCAACGTTCCTTTTGCATACGAATGCGAATTGAGCGGTATCCGCGAACAGGAGCAACACGAAACGGTTTGGTACGCGCGTAAAATAAGCGGCAAAAAAGGCAAGAAAACCATTTTGCATTTCGAGAGCGCGGATCATGAAACGACGGTATACGTAAACGGACGTATCGTCGGCGCGCATTGCGGCGCATACGCGAGATTTTCCTTTGACGTAACGAAATTTTTGACGAAAGCGGAAAATATTTTGTGCGTATGTTGCAAAGACGCCGCGCACCCCATACAGGTACGCGGCAAACAACGTTGGATCGACAAAAATTTCAGTTGTTGGTACGTTCAAACGACGGGTATTTATAAAACCGTTTGGTTGGAATACGTAGATAAAGTATATTTAACCGATTTAAAGATAACCCCCTGCATAAAGGATTACAGCGTTTGTTTCGATATTTCTGTAAGCGAACCGTCGGACGACGTAGAAGTTTCTTTCGATATCACTTTCGACGGAACCCCCGTGCAATCGGTTTCGGTCACGGCGCGCGATAGAAACAACAGCGTACGGGTAGGTTTATACAGCGAAAACATAACCCGTCAGGTAAAACTGTGGTCGCCGTTCGATCCCGCTCTGTACGACGTAGATATCGTCGTGCGAAAAAACGGCAAAGTACAAGACCGCGTCGGAAGCTATTTCGGTCTGCGTGAAATGGTTGCGCAAAACGGACTGCTTCTATTGAACAGCGTGCCCTTTTATTCTCAGCTCGTTTTGGATCAAGGGTACTGGGAAGAATCCGGACTCACGCCGCCGTCCGAAGCGGCTTTGGCAAAAGATATCGAACTCTGCAAAGCAATGGCGTTCAACGGCGCAAGAAAGCACCAAAAAATAGAGGACGAGCGGTATTTCTACTACGCCGACATACTCGGCTTCGTCGTTTGGTGCGAAATGCCCTCCAACCATTGGCCCTCCGATACGGCAAGTTGCCAAATCACCAAAGAATGGCTGGAAATCGTTCGGCAAAACTACAATCATCCGTCCTTGGTGACGTGGGTGATCTTCAACGAAAGCTGGGGGTTGCGCAACATTTATAGCAACGAAGCGCAATCCAATCTCGCGTCCGGGTTGTATTATCTCACGAAGAGTATCGATCCGATGCGCCCCGTTATTTCAAACGACGGATGGTGTCATGCAAAGAGCGACATTTTGACATTGCACCACTACGAACAAGATCCCGAAGCCCTGTATGCCCTCTATAGCGATATAAAGAAATTGACGGAAGGCGATCCGAACAATTTGCAATATTTGCCCTACGCAAAAGGATATTCCTATGAAGGACAGCCGATCATATTGAGCGAATTCGGCGGAACGTCGTATGCGCGCGATAACGAAAAAGGCTGGGGCTATGGTCACGGAGTCAAGAACGACGAGGAATATTTAGCGCGCGTCGGCGGCTTGATCGACGCCATAAGAAAAATACACATCAACGGCTTTTGCTATACGCAACTTACGGATATCGAACAAGAAGTAAACGGGTTGTTGTTCGCAAACCGCACGCCGAAAGTCGCTTTGGAAAAAATCGCCGAAATGAACGGCGTAAAGCCGTAATAAAAAACACAAAAACGATTACCGACAAGCTCGAACTTTTTATCGAGCTTGTCTTTTTATGTTCGATAATAAATATCAAGGTGTGAGAAAACAACGCACATTAAAAATACAAAAACGAATTTTGCGGCATTATCGATTTAATGTTTTCGATATTTTGACACAACTCTATCGCGAAGGAGCACGCGACACGCGCGACTGCGGCAATCTCCGCCGTCAGGCGGAAACGCGAGCAAGTACCCCGAACCCGTCTTCCGCGGCAAGCCATAGGCTTGCCACGAGATTACCACGTCGCTTCGCTCCTCGTAATGACGGGCGGTACGTCATTGCGAAGGAGCACGGTACGCGCGACTGCGGCAATCTCCGCCGTCAGGCGGAAACGAGAGTTGGTATTCCAAGCCTGCGTTCCGCGGCAAGCCTTAGGCTTGCCACGAGATTACCGCGTCACTTCGCTCCTCGTAATGACGGACAAGAGAACGGAAAAGCGGCTTTGCGCAGAATTGCGCAAAGCCGCTTTTTTCTTATTCCGATTCGTTTACCACACCGTAACTACGCCG
>CAYWML010000013.1:0-25911 GCA_964459515.1 uncultured Clostridia bacterium
AAAATCGTTCGTTACGTTCTCCATACGGGAGATTGTACCCACATCACTATCGGAAATTTCCACCTCATATTGTATCAGCGTTGTTCCGTCTTTACTATATAAATTTCCGTCTATTGATTTATAATTGGCATTATTTTCCGAAACACTTATATCCGTCAAACTGCTACACCATGAGAACGCCCCCCCACCGATATTCGTCACGCTGTCGCCAATTACAACGCTCGTCAAACTGCTACATTCACGGAACGCAGATTCCTCGATACTCGTCACACTATCGGGAATTTCTATACTCGTCAAACTGCTACACAATGAGAACGCCCACCCACCGATACTCGTCACTCCGTCTCCGATTACTACGCTCGTCAAATTGCTACAAGTCTGGAACGCACATTCACCGATACTCGTCACACTATCGGGAATTATCACACTCGTCAAACTGTCGAAGGAACAGAACGCACAATCCCTGATACGCGTCACAGGAACATCTTGATAGGTAGAAAGAATTTTCACCTTCGTAGGCGAACCCGTATAACCCGTAACGCTTGCCGATTTTCCATCATTGGAAATGGTGTATACTACGCAATCCGTTTCGTAATCGGAAGCATCGAAAGAACTATCGTTTTTCTTGTCGTCGCTACTACTTTCACTCGAACTTTCCAACGAGCCGTTCGGTTCATCGCTATTTACAGCTGAACTACTTATCGTACCGCCGTTCGTCGCGGTACTACTACCATCGTTCTGCGTATTCGACGAAGTTTCCGTGCCTGCGGAAAGCGACGAAATAGGTTTTTCGTCTTCACAAGCCGCAATGCCGACGGAAAGCACCGCACTCGCCATAATCGCCAATACACCGAAAAGGATTTTTTTGAGTTTTCTCATATTTTTGCCTCCTTGATTTTCAAGCTTTTTTGCCGCGCGTTATAGGCTTTCAGCCTTTTAATATAACGCGCGGCAAAAACACCCTATAGGGTGTTTGAACCGATTTCTATTTTCATTTTACAACTACAGGCAAAATTTGTCAATAGTTTTTAAGAAATATTTTGAAAATTTTTGAATTTTTTTTGTTTCGCCGACAATTTTGTCTTTTTTGTCATTACAAGGAGCGAGGCGGCGTTGAAAAGAGGGGCGTTGCCCCTGCCCCCCCACACAAGGAGCAACGCTCCTTGACCTTATATCGGCGCATGTAGCACGACTTTTATTTATTATTCCCACTCGATCGTGCCGCAAGGTTTCGGCGTTAAATCGTACAACACGCGATTGACGTTCGGCACTTCGGCGGTGATGCGCGCCGTGATCGTATGCAACAACGCATACGGGATTTCTTCGATCGTCGCCGTCATGGCGTCTTTCGTATTGACGGCGCGAATAATCACGGGATAGGCAAAAGTACGCTTTCCGTCCTTAACCCCTACCGACTTAAAATCGGGAACGGCAGTGAAATATTGCCATACTTTCCCCTGCAACCCTGCTTTTGCGAACTCTTCCCGTAAAATCGCGTCCGATTCGCGTACCGCTTCCAAGCGTTCCTTCGTGATCGCGCCCAGACAACGCACGCCCAACCCGGGGCCGGGGAAAGGTTGCCGATATACCATGTCGTCGGGCAAACCCAACGCGCTGCCCACCACGCGCACTTCGTCTTTATACAGGAATTTCAACGGTTCGACAAGCTCCATTTGCATATCTTCGGGCAAACCGCCGACGTTGTGGTGCGCTTTCACGCCCTTGCTTTCCAAAATATCGGGATAAATCGTTCCCTGCGCGAGAAAGGAAATTCCTTCTTGTTTGCTTGCCTCTTCATCGAATACGCGAATAAATTCGTTGCCGATGATTTTTCGCTTCTTTTCGGGTTCTTCCACCCCCTCCAAAAGTTTCAAAAAGCGTTCGCTCGCGTCCACGTAAACGAGGTTAGCGTCCAAACGATTTTTGAACACTTCGATCACCTGCTCGCTTTCGCCCTTACGCATTAAACCGTGATTGACGTGCACGCAAACGAGCCGTTTGCCGATTGCCTTGATAAGCAACGCGGCAACGACCGAGGAATCCACACCGCCCGAAAGGGCAAGCAAAACCTTTTTATCGCCGACCTGCGCGCGTATGCTTTCCACCTGCTCCGCGATAAACGCTTCGGCTTGCGCTTTTGTTTGAATGCGCGCCATTTGCGCGGGGCGTACGTTGTTTTCCATATATCCGTCCTCCTGCTTAAAAATAATCCGTTCGGCGCAATCAATGTTGCGAATAGTTCGGGGCTTCCTTGCTGATAGAAATGTCGTGCGGATGGCTTTCCACCAAGCTCGCGTTCGTAATACGCACGAATTCCGACTGCGTACGCAACTCCTCGATCGTATGCTTGCCGCAATATCCCATTCCCGAACGCAAACCGCCTTTCATTTGATAGATGACTTCGGCAACGCTGCCGCGATACGGAACGCGCCCTTCCACCCCTTCGGGAACGAATTTTTTGGCGTTTTCTTGGAAGTATCTGTCCTTGCTTCCTGCCGCCATCGCCGACAGCGAACCCATGCCGCGATACACTTTATAGCTTCTGCCTTGGTACAATTCCACTTCGCCGGGACTTTCGAGCGTGCCTGCCAAAAGCGAGCCGACCATAACCGCGCTGCCCCCTGCGGCAAGTGCTTTTACGATATCGCCGCTGTATTTGATGCCGCCGTCCGCAATAATGCGTTTGCCGAATTTATCCGCCGCCTCGGCGCAATCCATGACCGCCGTAAGTTGCGGTACGCCGATACCTGCCACGACGCGCGTCGTACAGATCGAACCCGGACCGATACCGACCTTAACGACGTCTGCACCCGATTGTATAAGAGCTTCGGTTGCCGCCGCCGTCGCGACGTTTCCGGCGACCAACGTAATATTCGGATATTTCGCTTTGATCTCCTCTACCTTTTTCAAAACGCCTGCGGAATGCCCGTGCGCCGTATCGATTGCGATGACGTCCGCGCGCGCTTCGACGAGCGCGGCAATACGCTCCATGGTGTTCGCCGCCGTTCCCACCGCCGCACCGACGAGAAGCCTGCCGTTTTCGTCGCGCGCGGAATTGGGATATTGAATGGATTTTTCTATATCCTTAATGGTGATAAGTCCTTTCAAATATCCGTTTTCGTCCACGATAGGCAATTTTTCTATACGGTGTTTGCCGAGTATTTTTTGCGCGTCCGCAAGGGACGTGCCGACGGGCGCGGTAACCAAACCGTCCTTCGTCATGACGTTGGATATCGGCTGTTCGTAATCGCTTTCAAAGCGTAGATCGCGATTGGTGAGAATACCGACGAGCTTCCCCGCTTTCGTAATGGGAACGCCGCTGATACGGTATTTTTCCATAAGCGCGACGGCGTCTTTGACGAGGTTTTCGGGCGCGAGGAAAAAGGGATCGGTAATAACGCCGTGCTCGCTACGCTTTACTTTATCCACGTGCGAAGCTTGTTCCTCGATCGTCATGTTTTTATGAATAATACCCATGCCGCCTTCGCGTGCCATCGCGATTGCCATGCGGCTGTCCGTGACCGTATCCATAGCCGCGCTGATAAGCGGTAAATTCAAATGCAATTTATCCGTCAACTTTGTGCGGATATCCGTCTCCGACGGCAACACGTCGGACGCCTGCGGAATTAAAAGCACGTCGTCGAACGTCAACCCTTCCTTTACGATTTTGCTTGCCATACTATTCTCCTTTGTCGATTTTTTTCCGAATATAAACAAATGGACGCCTCCGAACGAGCGGAAAACATCCATTTTATGCACTTTCCAATAAACCGAGAAGCTCTTCCAAATAAGCGCAATCCGCTTCTTCCGTCAGATTCTCTTGCAAAACGACCATTCCGTTTTTAACCGTTTCAACCGTAACGGTATCGCCGTCGGCATTCGCGGCAAACAAAACGGCAAGCACGGCATTCCCTGCGGAAAACGAATTTCCGTTCCACTCAAACGCGCGCGTGACCGCCGCGGATTTATCTCCGCGTTTATATTTTGCAACGCATACCTGACTTTGAATATAGCGACGATACGAAGCGGCATCCTCTTCGTTCTCGCGAATCTCCGACGAATACGCCGTAAACCCGTCGTGCGTGACGAAAGTTTCGCCGCACGCGTCGATTTTCTCGTAATCGCGCAATTCTATGGCGACCGTCGTTGCGTGCGCGATAAAATGTATATCCGCACCGCGTTCGTACGCGCGCTCGGCATATTTAATGCTCGATTCTTCCATGCCCAAATCGTACGTGATCTCCATCATCGTCGAAGGGAAAAAGCCGATTAATGCCACGAATAAAAAAACGAACAGGAGCGCGATCGCCGCAAGCGTGCTTAAAAAGGCGCGAAGAATGACTTTATCAACGCTCATAACAGCTCCTCCCGTTGCATTTTCTTTTATTGTACCATATCCCGCGCAAAAAAGCAACTGTATAACGGAAATTTATTCGGCATGTTTGCTATCTTTTTTTAATATAATGGTAGCATGTACGAATTATTTTTTTCAAACCCCTCTTTTTCACTTCGGAAAAAGCACGCCTTGCGGCGTATACTTGCTTGCCTGACGCTTATCGTCGTTTGCTTGCTCCCTGCCTGTAAACGCGCCGTGGATTATTTCGACTACGTTTCCGAACTGCGTAGCAATATTTTTCTCGACGCCGCGGACGGCTTTTCCCTGCGTATTTATTCCGTCTCCAAAGAAACGCCCTATCTCTCGGACGGCATTCCGCAAACGGTGACGGCGCGCACGGAAGTGTACCTGCTCGCGCCGCAAAGCTCGAAAGCGTATACCCTGCAATTCGACTTTCAGGGAAACGTATACGGCGGCGATATGTCCTACGACAACGCGCGCGGAGAATACTACTATTTCTGCTCGTTAGACGTTTCCGTTGCGAGCGAACTGCATTGCCGCATAAGCAGCGACGATACAGCCGTTTCCTTTTGCGCGCGCTCGGTAACCGACGAAGAAACGCTTGCCCCGCGCGAGATATTGAAAATCGTGCAAGACTCGGAAGAAACGCTGTTTTCCGCCTTGACGGACGAATACGGATTCAGCGGAGAAATTTACATACGCCTGCTTTACGAGGACGCGCCCTATTATTACGTCGGCGTAATCGAACGCACGGGCACGACGCACGCCTTTTTATTGAACGCCAAAACGGGGAAACTGCTCGCAAAACGAAGCACGTAAGAAGTCGAAAAGAATCCTCTCTCCCGAAAAGGGAAAGAGGGTAAATTTCAACGTAACCAAAGATATGCCAACAGAAAGACGATCAACGCGCCGCATACGATACAGCCGATCACGGGCAACATGGCGCGGTACGCGCCGCGCACCATGGCGCGGTATTCCTTTTTCGTAAGTTGCACGTCCGAACGATTTTCGCCTTTTTTCTTCTTGGGATCGTACCAAGAAAAGCCCTCTACGTTCATATCGGCAACCGTCGTTTGCATATCCAAATCGTCTTGCTTTTTCTTTTTAGACATAACGCACCGTTACGAATTTTTCTTTTTCGCCTTGTCAACGTCTTCCGCGCGAAAAGCCGCCGCTTCTTCGGGCGTATCGTACAAGTGACAAGCACAGAAATGTTGCGGTTCGATCTCCTTGTACGTCGGCGCGACGTGCTTGCAAATTTCCATGCACTTATCGCAACGCGTATGGAATTTACAACCTTTCGGCGGATTGACGGGGGAAGGAATATCTCCCTTCAAAATTACGCGGTTCATCTTCGTATGCGGATCGGGAACGGGCACGGCGGAGAACAACGCCTGCGTGTACGGGTGCAATGTATTGTTGAAAATACGCTCTTTCGTGCCGTATTCTACCATACTGCCGAGATACATTACGCCCACTTCGTCGGAAATATGCTTTACGACGGATAAATCGTGGGAAATAAACACGTATGTCAACCCCAATTCCTTTTGCAAGTCGCGGAGCATATTGATGATCTGCGCTTGAATGGAAACGTCCAAAGCGGAAACGGGTTCGTCGCAAACGACCAACTTCGGTTTCAAAGCCAAAGCGCGCGCAATACAAATACGCTGTCTTTGTCCGCCCGAAAACTCATGGGGATAACGCTCGAAATAATGCGGTTGCAAACCGCACATTTTCATCACGTCCAACACGTATTCGCGATAATTCTGCTTGGTGACCAAACCGTGCTCCAACGCCGCTTCCCCGATGATCGTACCGACCGTCAAACGCGGCGAAAGGCTGGCGTAAGGATCTTGGAAAATCATTTGCATATTGGGGCGAAGCTTGTCGAAGTCCTTTTCGGGAATTTTGGAAACTTCTTGCCCGTCGAACCAAATCTCACCCGAAGTCGGCTCGTGCAAGCGCAAAATCGTACGTCCCATCGTCGTTTTTCCGCAACCGGACTCGCCGACGATGCCCAAGGTTTTTCCTTTTTTCAAAGAGATGGACACGCCGTCCACCGCTTTCAAATAAGCCGTAGGCTTTCCGAACAATGTTTTTCCGACGACGAAATATTTTTTCAAATCGCGCAGTTCCAACAGAACGTCTTCGTCGGGCGCATCGGGATTTTTTTGAATGGTAATTTCCGTTTTTACGGCTTTTCCCGTAGCGGTTTGCCGAACGGCAGCTTTCGCGGCTTCGCTCTGCACGCAACGCACCGAGCGCGCCCCTGCAGCCAAAAGCTTTTTCCGAATAGCTTGCTCCAATTCGGGCGTTTCCGCGGAAACCGTCAAATACTGACCGACGATATTTTCAAGCTTTAATTCCTGTATCGCCGCGGCAAGCTTTGCATCTAAATCGCTCCGACTGTAATTCGTTTTTTCGGACACGCCTTTCGCATGCGTGGTATTCATGATTTTCATCGGTTCTCCACCTCCATATCCTTATACAAATAGCAGGATACGCTGTGCGTTTCCGAAACTTTTATAAGATGGGGATATTCCCCTGCGCATTCCTTCTTGCACTTGTCGCAACGATCGCGGAAATAGCAATAATCGGGCATATCGATAGGATTAGGCACGAACCCGGGGATACAATACAGCGAGTCCACTTCCCCGTTGACGGTCGGTTTACTCTTTTGCAAACCGATGGTATACGGGTGCAAAGGACGATCGAAAATATCCTCAACCGTTCCCATTTCAATGACTTTGCCTGCATACATAACGACGACGTAATCCGCCATTTCGGCAACCACGCCCAAGTCGTGCGTGATCAACATGATAGAACCGCTGATCTTTTCCTTAATATCGCGCAGAAGATCCAATATCTGCGCCTGAATGGTAACGTCGAGCGCGGTCGTCGGCTCGTCCGCGATAATCAAGCGCGGATTGCACAAAAGTGCCATGGCAATCATAACGCGTTGGCGCATACCGCCCGACAACTCGTGCGGATATTTCTTATATACGCCGATAGGATCGGCTATGCCGACGAGGTTCAGCATTTCGATACTGCGCTGTTTCGCGCCACGCTTAGAAATGCCTTCGATATGCAAAAAAGCGACCTCGTCCAACTGATTGCCGATGGTAAAAACGGGATTGAGCGACGTCATCGGTTCTTGGAAAATCATGGCGATTTCCCTGCCGCGGATCGAACGCATCGCCTCCGACGGCATTTTTGCGATATCGTACACTTTCTCGTCCATTTCGTACATAATGCCGCCAAGGCTGTTCTTCTTCGGAATAGGCTTGCCGTTTCTGCCCTTTTTCACGACCGTTTTGCCGTCGATCTCCTCCGTTTCGTATACGGGGATTTTTTTCCCCTTTTCGTCGCGACGGAAAGCGTTGGTACGGAAACGGATCGAACCGTTTACGATCTGCCCCGTAGGACCTTGCACGAGTTGCATTAAGGAAAGCGAAGTAACGCTCTTGCCGCAACCCGATTCGCCGACAACGCCGACCGTTGCCCCTTCGGGGACGGAGAAGCTGACGCCGTCAACGGATTTCACCACGCCTGCGTCGGTAAAGAAATAAGTGTGCAAATCGTCGAACTCGACGATATTTTTCGGATCTTTCATTTCCGTAAGATACTCCGACTCGACGTCCTTTCTCTTTTTGCGCTTTTCGAATTCTTTTACCGCAACGCGATTTTTCCGAGCGATCTCCCGCGACTCGCGTGCAGAAATATAATGCGATTTATTCTTTGTATCCGACATCGTATTTTACCTCTTCATTTTCGGGTCGAAAGCGTCGCGCAAACCGTCGCCGACAAAGTTAAACGCCAAAATGGCGAGCGTAATGCAGATTCCGGGCGGAATCCAAAAATTCGCCGTAGTGTTGATCAAATCGGTTGCCGCGTTGATCATCGAACCCCAAGTCGGTTCGCCCAAAGGCGCGCCCAAGCCCAAATAGCCGAGCGTTGCCTCCGTCAAAATAATACTACCGAGCCCCATCGTCATGGAAACGATGAGTTGCGGCATTACGTTGGGCAACAGATGACGGAAAATCTTCTTTTTCGTGGAAATGCCCGAACACTTCGCGGCGAGCATAAACTCCTGTTCGCGCAAAGAAAGTATTTGTCCGCGCACCAAACGCGCGATACCGCCCCAACCGATCAACGTCAGGAATATCATCATATAGTATAATCGATCCATCTTCACGATGCCGCGCGCCGTGAACATAGCCGACAATATCAGCATGATCGGCAATGTCGGAATACAACTGATTATATCCACGATACGCATGATGACGCCGTCCACCCATTTGCCGAAATATCCCGCCAAACCGCCGAGTATAACGCCGAGAAGGGATTCTAAAATGACGACGACGAAACCGATTGTCAAAGACACGCGTCCGCCGAGCATAAGATCGGTGAACAAATCGTAGCCCGATTTATCCGTGCCGAGCCAATGCACGCTCGTCATATCGCCGTTAGCGTTTACGGAAGGCGTTTTTTCGGTAACGATGTAAGCAATCAACTTTTCGTCGCCTTCCGTCGTGTATTCGATTGCTTGGATCGTCGCACTCGGAACGATATTTTCCGTATCTTTTATACGTTCCCCGTTTTGATACCACGGCGAAAACATCGGGCCGACAAAGGAAAACAAAAACAGAAAGACCAACATAAGCAGCCCGACCATAGACAATTTCGAGCGGAAAAACCGCTTCGCAACCATCATACCGGGGGAAAGCACGCGAACGCGATCGTTCAAGTTTTCCCCGTGCAATTCGACTTCGGCAGCCGCCTCCGCTTCGAGCGCGTCTACGGACGGCAATACTTCTTCGGAAATTTCTTTCTTCTTCATAACGCCCTCCTTAGTCCCCGAGCTTAACGCGAGGATCGACCACCGCGTACATGACGTCGGTAATTAAAATACCGATAACCGTCAAAATTGCAATAAACATGTTATACCCCATGATAAACGGAATATCGCCCGCCTGCATCAATTTGTAAGCTTGATTTCCGATACCGGGCAAATCGAACACCTGCTCCGTAATCATCGCGCCGCAGAACAAGCTGGGAAGCGTGCCGGCAAGCAGAGTGACGAGCGGAATTAAAGTATTGCGAAAAACGTGCTTGTAAATAACGGAATGTTCCGAAAGCCCCTTTGCCCGTGCCGTACGGATATAATCCGCGTTCAGCACTTCCAAGGTGTTCGTACGCGTATAGCGCAGCCACGAACCGATGGAGAGCACGACGAGCAGGAACATCGGCAATACGAGATGCCAAAGCATATCCGTAAAACGCTCGAACGAGGTTGCCGTCGTAGGCAAATTGGAATACAGACCGCCTGCCTCGAACCAACCGAGATCGACGGCAAAAATCTTGATGAGAATACTCCCCAAAAAGAAAGTAGGGAAAGAAATGCCGATCATCGTAAGCACGGTGGCAAAATAGTCGAGCTTTCCGTATTGATTGCAAGCGCACTTCACGCCGAGAGGAATAGCGATAATCAGCTCCAAAATCAAGGAAACAAAGGAAATACCGAACGATACGCCCATATTTTCAAAGATTACGTCCTCTACGGGGCGAGCACTGACCATAGATACGCCGAGGTCGCCCTTGCAGAGGTTGCCAAGCCAACTGAAATAGCCTTTAACCGCATTCCAAAATCCCGGTTCTAAACCGTAATAGCGTTGCATTTCCAAAAGTCGTTCCTCCGGATTTGCTATTTGCGGATTACTGTACACTTGCGTTTCCAAATAGCTGACCGGCATACAGCGCACCAACGTGTACAAAATCACCGATACGCCCAGCAGGATAACTATGGAAAGCAAAATTCGTTTTATGCAATATTTTAACATTAGATTTCTTCGCTTTTTTGAATATTTTCGGGAAGAAAATCGAAAGATTTTCTTAGTTATAGTTGACTTCCCAAATACGATCGTATACGCCGTCGTTTGCGGAAGGATTAGAATTCAGCGTAGACGCGTCGATCACCTTCTTGTTATATACAACGAGGTCGTTTCTCTGATAAGTGGGAAGCTCCACGGCAAGATCCATAATCAAATCGAGACATTCGGAATAAATTTCCGCGCGTTGCGATTGAACAATCGTCGAACGAGCCTCCTCAATTTTTGAACTAAGGGTATTGATAATACCTTGCTCATAGTCAAATTGTCCCGTCGTATCGGCAAAAATCGTATCGTAACCCCAGTTTTTCGTACTGGTTGCATTGCTGTCTTTATGGTATACCTGATACAGGTCGGGATCGACCGTAGAGCTCCAAGCAGCCGCCCATACGGCGAGTCCGCCCGTCGCGAGCTTCTTCAAAGCCGAAATATCCGTCGTAACCGTAATGTCGAAACCGCACTTATTCAGGAAATTAGCCGCGTCCGTGAACATATCGTAAGCGGGGTGATCGGTCGTTTCGCCGGCAATCGTAAAGGTAATCGTCAAAGTTTTGCCGTTTTTCGCATATTTACCGGCAGTATTTTTCGTCCAACCTGCCGATTCGACCAAAGTTTCTATTTCCTTTTGCTCCGTGGTATACGCATAATACTCTTTCGCGTCCTCGGGATAAGCCCAAGACGTTCTCGACATGGATCTATAAACGACGTCTGCAAGCTCCTCCGTGTAATAGTTTCTAACGATAGAAGCCGTATCCATCGCTTTCATGATAGCCCGACGAACCTCGATATCGGGCACGTATTTCGGGTTTACGCCGACGTAACCGTAACCGTTCGTCTTATATTGCGACATGGAAAGCGTATCAGCCGAAGCGGTGATTTCGGCGATGTTATCCGTCGTTGCCTGCGGTTCGCCGAAGTCGATATCGCCTGCCTGCAAGGATTGCAAAATCTTATTCGAGCCGACTACTTTATAACGAAGATATTTTATCTTCGCGTTGGAAATCGTTCCGCCGACCGTTTCGAAATACGGGTTACGTTCAAAATATACCCAGTTGTTGCGATAGAAATTATCTTTCGTCGTTTGCGCCGCGCTGCCCTTTTCGTTGCTTGCCATATACGAACCTGCGCCGACGGGTTTTCCGTTCTTTTCCGTTGCCTTTAACACATTGTCGAAAAAGTCGGAATCGCCGAATTTCACGCCGAATTTCGTGTTCTTAATCGCGTCTTCGTTGGAATAATAGTGCATGGGCGCAACGGCAAACGCAAAGTTCCAAATGGCTTTCGGATCTACGCCGTTGATACGAATCTTCAAAACGTCGTGCGTAGCCGACAATTTCTTGCCGCTGTAATCGGTATCGGTCTTATCCGTTGTAATACCGCTGACGGACTCTACCTTATCCGCATCGGATTTATTGGCAAAATACTCCGTCTGCGCTTCTTGCTCGAATTTAGCGTGTAAATTGGAAGCCGTTGCCCAATAGGTGACAACGTTATACAAAACACTATTGTTAAGCGTATTTGTTTCATAAACCATATCGATTGCATAATCGCGCGCGATATACGCCTTGGCTTCTTCGGCGGTACAACCGTAGTTGTCCATTGCCTCTGCGATTTTAGCATCGTCGTTCATCAGCGTTTCGATATACGCACGAGTTTCCGAATAATCGTTGGCTACGTATTTTCCGTCTAATTTTACGTATTTGCCGTTTTCCATCATCAGCGTAATAATGCCTTCGTTATAAAAATAAATTTCCCAATCTTCCGTAAAGGTATAATCGTCTTTATAACTTTCCTGCGTACCTGCACAGCTCGTCCAATCCGTCTCGACTTCTTCACGGAAAAGTATTTTTGCCGTTTCGATATCTTTCTCGATTTGCTTGAGCTCGTCACCCGTCGGCGGTACGTAATTATTGTCGTGATTGAGATATTCGCGAAGATCATTTATACGAACGTTTGCCGCAGCGGTAAATTGCCCCTTAAGCATGCTCTCGCTCATGGTTTCATCCGCATTAGGATCTTGCAATCGATACGCTTTCAAACCGACGATATCCGTGGAATAAATCGTGGACGAACCCATATAGGCAGGATCGAGATAGACGTACAAGTTAAACAATACGTCCTTAATCGTCAACTCTACCCCGTCGCTGAATTTAATGCCGTTTTTGATGATAAATTCGTAGTCGGTATACTTTGCTTTATCGCCGTCCTCCGTTTCTACGCCGTCTGCGTCCAACATCGTGGTCTTATAATCGAGCACGACGGTCGATTCGTCTTCGCCGCAAACGGGATTGCCCTTTGCGTCCGTGGAAAGCATACCGATTTGCGTCATTGCCGCCATTTTGCTGTCCGTCGCGGACGTTGCAAAGAAAGGATTAAAATTGCCGTCCAAGGCATCCGTCGCGAACACGACGGGACGCGTTTCGGGATCGTACGTCTTTTGCTTGTCATCTTTGCAGGCAACCATGGAAAAAACGGTTACCGCGCTTAAAAATAAGCAACCAAAGCTCTTTACAGATTTTTTCATATATATGTGTCCTCCGTTGTTTTCTTACTTTGTTTATTCTACGATTACACTTGTCGTAAAACCGTTAGGATTTGCCGCTTCGTACGCTTCGTCCGTATCGTAGCCGCAATTTTTTCCGTACGCTACGTTGTTCTCCTCCGAAGCAAGCGTACCGTTTGAAATTTTTATGCTACCGCTTATATGCACATTTTGCACGGAAGCTCCCGTATCAATCGACGTACAAACCAAATAGACGTAAATCGAAGCATTGAATTTCAGCCCGCACTGCAACGATACGTTTTCAAAGTTGACGTTGGAAATTTTCGCATTCGGACCGATCTCGCCGAACATAGCCACAGTGCTTCCTGCGGTCAATGCCGTTTTCTTAAATACCAAATTGCTGATCGTTTTTCCGTCGCTTGCGATCTCGCAATTCATGTTATCCGCAGGGGTTAACGAAGTATTTTTACAGTCTATATCTTCGACGATCCAATATTTTTCGTTTTTCAAGTTGCCGAACATATTCATAACGTTTGCCGCATTACTAACGAGCGTCCATTTTCCCGTTAAATAACGCGCATACACGACAACGTCATCTTCGCCTTGCGGAATGGAAACGACCTTTTGCGTAGCCTCTTTATCCATGTAATAATTCACGAAAGTAAACGAGTTTTCGTCGTACGCGAACTTATTGGCTACCTTGATATCGCCAGTATAAATTTTCCCCGTCGTAGGGAAGAGCACCTCGGCTATCGTATCGCCGTTTTTCAGCGAAACAGCCTCATCGCCTATCTTGCCGTCAATGGTTTTTCCGTCCTCGAAAAGAACCTCCACGCGAACGACAACCGCTTTTCCCCACTTCGCTCCGACATAGAAATTTTCACCGTCTTGCAATTTCTTGGAGAAATCGAACTTTTTATCCGTAAGCTTATACTGTTTTTTATCCTCGTCCTCGAATACGGGCTGTCCGTCTGCGTCCAATTCGATATAGTACCAACCGTCAAAACGATATTCGTTGGAGTCCTTAAATTTCACCGACGTACTGCCCGAACCGGCCACTACGCCGATATTCAGTGCGACTTGTTGCGATTTATAATCGATACGCGTAACATAGCCCTCGTTTCCGAATGCAACTTTATCGGTATAATACGTAACCGAAGCCGTCAAGCCGTACTCGGCAAGGTATTCGTCTCTCGTTTTATTCAGCTTGCAGCCGCAAAAAACCAACAGCGACGTCAACACCGATAAAATCAACAAAAACGCGTTTTTTGTCCTTTTTTTCATGCACTAACCTCTGTATAATTATCATGCCAAAACGGGTCTTTTCCCCTCGCAGGGGACATAACGACCCGATTTTGCATATTACGCTTCTTTTATTTTAGCGGATTTCTCCGCTTTTGTCAATCGTTCTTCTGCCGTTATGCCGAACAAATTTCCTTTTTGTCGAATTATTTTCGTTATATCCATAAATCCGATAGCAACAATCGACAATTTCGATTTACTTTGCAAGTTTCAAACAAATTTAGAACGACCGCAACGATTTTTTTCCATCGAGACGAATTTGCTCAAAAACGAATATGTACGCCGTTTTGCCGCAAAGTCGCTTTCAAATTGCCGACGTCGATTTCGTCGTAGTGAAACGCCGCCGAAGCAAGCCCGGCATCTATCGTCGGAATTGTTTGAAACAGCTCCGTGAAATGTTCCACGCGGCTCGCGCCGCCCGAAGCGATGACGGGTATATGCACCATGGCGCACACCGCGCGCAACAGTTCGATATCGAACCCGTTCTTTTTTTGCGCCGCGTCCTTAGAATTGACGACGACTTCCCCTGCGCCCTCGCCTGCACAGCGGTGTATCCATTCGACGGCTTCCAGCCCCGTATCCGTCCGCCCCTCGTCCGAAAAGACGTGAAACGCGCCGTTCACGCGGCGTACGTCCACGGAAAGCACCACGCACTGATCGCCGTAGCGTTTGGCGGCTTCGCCGATCAAAGACGGATTGTCGATCGCGCCCGTGTTGACGCTCACCTTATCCGCACCGCACGCAAGCGCGCGCTCGAAATCGGACATCTCGGACACGCCGCCCCCCACCGTCAGCGGAATAAAGACGGTTTTCGCCGCCTCGCGCAACATTTCGGAAAAAGCTTCGCGATTTGCGGAAGAAGCGTTCAATTGATAAAAAAGCAACTCGTCCGCGCCGCCGTCGGAATATTTTTTCGCCAAAGCCACGGGCGAAGGCGCAGCCGCCTCCCGAAAACTACTGCCGCGCGCCAACGCGCCGTCGCGCACGTAAATGCTCGGAATTATTCGTTTCGTAATCATTTTTCGCACGCTCCTCTACATATCGCAAAAAGCTTTTAAGACCTTCAAGCCGACCTCGCCGCTTTTTTCGGGGTGAAACTGACACCCCATGACGTTTTCTTTCCCCACAGCCGCCGTAATCTGCTTATCGTACTCCGTAGTCGCCAAAAGGCTCTCCGCGCAATCGCGCGCATAGTACGAATGCACGAAATAGACGAAATCCCCCTCGCGCGCTTCCCGAAGAAGGGGATGTTCGCGAACGATATGCAATGCGTTCCAACCGATATGCGGCACTTTCAAATGCTTTTCCACGTAGCCTTTCATCGGCTCGACCGAGCCTTTCAACAGTCCCAAGCCCTTATGCTCGCCGTATTCGAAACTACGCTCGAACAACAATTGCATACCGAGGCAAATCCCCATAAGGTACTTCCCCTTTTCCGCCTGTCTTGTCAAAAACTCGTCCAAACCCGTCGCGCGCAGTTTTGCGATCGCGTCGGCGAACGCGCCTACCCCCGGCAACAGTATTTTATCGGCTTTTTCCAAAACGCCTTTATCGGACGTAACAACGACGTCCTCGCCGATACGCGCAAACGAGGAACGAATGGAAAACATGTTCCCGACGCCGTAATCCACCACCGCTATCATATTGCACACCTTCTCTTTCTTTATAATCTGTATAAGCCGCCGAACGCCGTCCGAGCTTACACAACTAAGCTTCTTTCGACAAAAAAATGCGTTTCGACGGCGAAACGACAAATTGAATATACGAAGTATTTACAATTAAAAATGTCGATTGTAATTGTATCACAAAGCCGACAAAAAAGCAAGAGTTTCGCCTCGAAAACGAAAACTTTCACAAAAATAACACGCCGCCTCTATACGGCAAACGGAGAATAACGCAGGCGGCGCGTCTGCGCCGCCCGAAACAATGCTTCAAAAGGTAAATTTACGGATAACCACTCGTCAAGCGGCGTCGCCTTAGTCGGCTTCCAGCATGATACGAATGATCTCTTTATCCGTTTCGCGCATGCCGTCGTGCGCCAATCGCGAAACGCTTTTGATCGTATTTTCCACGCCCTTTTTAACGATACCGTCCCCTGCGTAAAACTCGCTTCCGCTGTAATACATATTCAGCCCTAACAGACCGCTTTCCACCGCCGTCGCGATTTTCGCCGCACAGCTCGCCTTCGCGCCGTCGCAGATAATACCGGAATCGATTGCCAACGCGTTCACTAGCGTATGCGCCACTTCGTCCGCGCCGCCGCCGAGCAAATACGCTATGCCGCACCCTGCTCCTGCGCCTGCGGAAACCGCGCCGCAATAGGCGGACAACGCGCCGATACCCTGTTTCAAATGGATCGTAACGAGATTGGATACGCACAAAGCGCGATACAACCGCTCCTCCGAGATATGCAATCCGCGCGCGTACACGATGACGGGCACGGAAGCCGTAATGCCTTGATTTCCGCTGCCGGAATTGATGACGACGGGCAATTCGCAACCGTTCATGCGCGCGTCGCTTGCCGCCGCCGCATACGCTTTCGCCGTGATTTTGATATCCGGTTGATAGGCGCGCAACAGCACTTTTCCGACGTTTGCGCCGTAAGCGTGCCGCAAGCCCTCTTCGGCGATCGCCATGTTGCACTCGATCTGTCTGCGCAAAACCTCTTCCACAAGCCCGATATCGACGCGATCGGCAAATTCCGTAATACCCTCTATCGTAAGTATGCTCTTATCCGTTTTTTCTCCGTCTTTCGGCAGATTTTCATACAGCGTTTCGCCGTCGCGACGGATACAAACGATATTCGTATGCGCGTCGGCTATTCGCACGAAAGCTTCGTGCTTTTCCGAACGCAACGTTATGCGCACATCGAAAATTCGCGCGTCGTCGGGGGTGACGATCTCCACGTCGAAGCTTTCCTTGCGCGCCTTTATTTCCGCAAGTTGCTCGTCCGTGACGTGCGCGATTACTTCCAACTTCGCATCGGCGTTCCCTGCGACCAAGCCTGCGATAAACGCCGATTTAATGCCGCGCATGCCGTCCGTATGCGGCACGGTGACGCTTTTGGCGTTTTTCACGATATTGCTGCTGACCTCTACGAGCGCGGAAACAGGTTCTTCGCCGAGCACCGTGCGCGCCTTTGCCGCCGCATAAGCCAACGAAATCGGCTCGGTACAGCCCATGGCAGGCACTAATTCTTCTTGCAAAATCGCAATATATTGTTTATAGTTCTCTTCGGTGAGCATACTCCCTCGTTCTTAACCTGCCGTTACGGCTGTCTCTTGCAAGCTTTCCGCTTCGTTACGCAGGTACTCTTTCGCCGCGTTTCCGCCGCGGTCGATCGTGTATGTCGGCACAAGCATTTTTACCCAATCCTTCATCTTGTCCGTTTCCTCGTACGCAGCCGTATACAAACGGTCGAGCGCGCTCCAGAAATTCATTTCGTTGACGGGGATCGGTTTCGCGATGTTGATCAAGCCGTTCGGCGTTTTTTGCAAGCCCTCTTCCGCCATCAGGCGTTCCTCGTACAATTTCTCGCCGGGGCGCAATCCCGTGCATTTGATTTCTATATCCACGTTCGGCTCTAACCCCGAAAGCTTGATAAGATTATACGCCAAATCGTAAATGCGTACGGGTTCGCCCATATCCAAAACGAAAATCTGTCCGTTCTGCGCGTATGCGCCTGCCTGTAAAACGAGCGATACGGCTTCGGGAATCGTCATGAAGTAACGAATAATATCCTTATGCGTAACCGTTACGGGGCCGCCCTCCGCAATCTGCCTTTTGAACAGCGGAATTACCGAACCGTTGGAACCGAGCACGTTTCCGAAGCGCACGGCGACGAATTTCGTATGTTTGCTGTTTCTGCCGATCGTTTGCACGATCATCTCGCAAATACGCTTGGTCGCGCCCATGATATTCGTGGGGTTTACCGCTTTATCCGTAGAGATCTGCACGAACGTTTCCGTTTGAAATTCGTCCGCGAGACGCGCCACGTTCAGCGTTCCGAAAACGTTGTTCTTCACCGCTTCGTTCGGGCTTGTTTCCATCAGCGGCACGTGCTTATGCGCGGCGGCGTTGAAAACAATCTGCGGACGGTATTTTTCAAACACGTCCCGCATTTTTCCCTTATCGCGAACGCTGGCGATCAACGTCAACAAATTCAATTCGGGGTGTGCGCGTTTTAATTCCTGCTCGATATCGTACGCGTTGTTTTCGTAAATATCCAAAATAATCAATTGGCGAGGGTTATGTAAAGCAATCTGTCGGCAAAGCTCGCTGCCGATAGAACCGCCGCCGCCCGTCACCAAAACGACTTTATGTTCGATATATCCGATAATTTCGTTGACGTTTACGCACTTCTGCTCCCGTCCCAAAAGGTCGTCAATGGAAACGTGGCGAAGCTTGGACACCATCAGTTCGCCGTGCGTCATTTCGTTTAATTCGGGCAGCTTCCGTATAGGACAGCCGCACTCCGCGCAAATCTGCAACAACTGCTTTTGTTCGGACGGCGTCATCGAAGGCACGACGAGAAATATCTCCTGCACGCCGAAGCGTTTCGCGCACATCTTCATATCGGCGAGCGTCCCCACGACGCGCACGCTGTAAATTTTTTTGCCGAGCAAGCGTTCGTCCTCGTCCACGATGCAAACGGGTTTGAACGCGCTGTTTTTAGCAAACGCCATACTGCGAATAAGCGCAAAAGCGCTGCTGTTAAACCCGACAATCATCACGCGCTTTTTCTTCGTAAATACGTTGGAAAACTGCACTTTGATCTCTTGCACGATACGCTTGGAAAAGCGAAGCAACGTCGTCCCTACCAACAACAACGCGGAATAAATCGCCATGACGTTATATCCGAGATAATAAGTCGAGCGTAACGCGCTGCTGAACAAGTCGAATATAAACACAAACGCCGTATTGACAACGAACACGATCGCCGCGCTCAACGTAACGCGGATTGCTTCGGACAAGCTTACCGCGGAAAATAACATGTGGTACAACCCCATTGCATAGAAAACGGAAACGCAAAGCGCAACGTTTCCGATCGTCCAAAGCACGACGGGCAACGGCAACGTAATGCGAGAAGCCATTCCCCAAGAAGTCATCCAATAGCTGCCGAGCGCAACTGCGACGATCAAAAAGACGTCTGCGATCAGCAAGGCAATTCTGTGTGCGGTTTGTTTTTTTCTTTTTTCCTCTTTATTTTTTTGCATCATACAATCCTCCTATTTTATCAGCAAAAGCCGCGAACACTTTTCCGTTTATTATTATACACGAAAAAAAAAAAATGTCAAGGGGATAGTAACCTACTTTTTTTCAAAACGAAAAATTTTTTTTGATTTTTAGAAAATGCCGCCCGTATTTTCGATTTTTATTTGCCCGCACGCAAACATTTCGACATATATCGCGCATACGCCGCCGCAATATCCGTGCCCGTAGCTTGCTCTAAGCCCTCGAAAAAAGCGTTGGAATTTACTTCGCAAAGCAACGCCCCCTCCGCGCTTTCCAAAAGATCCACGCCGCAATAATCCAAGCCCAATCGCCGCGCCGCGCGTTCGGCAACGTCGGCGAAACTCGGCGAAAGCGAAATCGCGCTGCCAGTACCGCCCAATTCGATATTCGAACGAAACTCTCCCTTCGCCGCGCGCCGCTCCATTGCCGCCACCGCTTTGCCGCCGATAACGACGACGCGGATATCCCGTCCGCAACTTTCCGAAACGTAACGCTGATAAAAGTGCGGCACGCGCAACCACTCCCCTTCGATTTTCTGCAATTCCGCCATATCCCGTATAAGACGAACCCCCTCGCCGAATGAACCGTAGCTGCGTTTTGCGACCAACGGAAAACCGAGTTTTTCGGCAACCGCGCGCAAAAAAGCCGACTGCGGCAAGGCGTTCGGCGTATAGCAAAGCGGCGCGGAAATACATTCCGGAATGCGTATGCCGCTCCCCGACAGGGCGAGATAGGTGGAAAATTTATCGTCACATGCCTCTACCGCCGCGGCAGGATTAAAAAGCCGCAATCCCGCGTTTTCCAACATTTTGCCCAAATACTTGTCTTTATCGAGATATACGGCGAAGGTTGCCCCGTCCGCCCCGAAAACGCGCGCGCCGCCGTTTTTTTCGAGCCATGCGTACGCTTCGCCGTTTCGAACGATCTGCACCTCCGCGCCCTCCGTGCGCAACGCGGCGGCGATACGCTCCCCTTGCCGTATGAACTTCTCCCCGTTCGGATAACCGTTGATAAGTACGATCCCTTTCATTTTTCTTGCCTCGTAAAAAACGGGCGAGTTTCCCTCGCCCGTACCTTTTCTTCTTTATGCTTCTACGCGAATAACCGCCTCGACTTTCGCCGTAGCCGTCGCGTCGATTTTCGCAACGGCGCTTTTAACGGCGTTTTCGTGCGTTTGATGCGTAATGACGACGAGCGGCACGCGACCTTCCGCCGAACGCGTTCCCTTTTGCGAAATCTCCACGATAGAGATACCCGCTTTTGCGAAAATACTGCTGATTTTCGCCAAAACGCCCGTTTCGTCGTTGACGGAAAGACGAATATAATACGCGCTGGAAAAATCGGAGATAAAGCGTACGTCGCTCTCCGCCGTAGCGTTGTTCTTAAACGTGGAATACTTGATTTCGGAATGCGTAGCCGCATAGATGACGTCGCTCACCACCGCGCTTGCCGTAGGGAACGCGCCTGCGCCCTTGCCGTACAGCATGATATCGTCCAAAGCGTCGCCGCGCAGATACACGGCATTATACGCGTCGTTTACGCTCGCCAAAGGGTGCGCGTGCGGAATAAACGTAGGATGAACGCGCACGTCGATGCCGTTCGGCGTGTTTTTGCCGATTGCCAACAGTTTCAGCGTGTACCCGATTTCCTTACCGAGCGCGATATCCTCCGACTTTATCGCGGAAATGCCCTCGCGATGCACTTTCGTATACGGCACTTTCGTATGGAACGCCATAGAGGATAAAATCGAAAGTTTGTAGGTAGAATCGAAGCCCTCCACGTCGTTCGTCGGATCGAACTCCGCATAGCCGAGCTTTTGCGCTTCGCCAAGCGCCGTTTGATAGTCCGTGCCGTCTTGCGTCATTTTCGTCAAGATATAGTTGGTCGTACCGTTGACGATTCCCATCATCTCCGTAATGCGATTTGCCTGCACGCCGTCAAGCAGAGTGCGAATAATCGGCACGCCGCCGACGCAGCTCGCTTCGTAATACAAGCCGCAACAATTCCGCTTTGCGATACGCTCTAATTCGTGCGAATATTTACTGATCATTTCTTTATTGGCGGTGACGACGGTCTTGCCCTCTTTCAACGCCATTAAGACGAACTCTTTCGCAACGCCTACGCCGCCGATCGTTTCGATGACGATATCGATGGCAGGGTTTGCCACCACTTCGGCAATGCTGCCCGCAATGCACGATTCGGGCACGCCGAGCTCTTGCAACCGCGCGGCGTTTTTATCGAGAACGCTTTCCACAACGATGTCTACGTTTTGCGTCCGCAAATAAAAATCTCTATGCTCCACCAACGTTTTATACGTGCCGCCGCCGACAACGCCCAAACCGAGAATGGCAACGCCTACTCTTTTTTTCATAATACTGCTCCTTTTTCTTCGCCGCGTTTTACAAATCGCGTTCGTCCGCCTGCATATTCAAATCGTAGAGATATTTCAAGCCTTTCAACGTCAACAGCTTATCCACGACGTCGATTCCTTCGATCTCCTTGGAAATTACGTCGCTGAATCCGCCCGTCGCCACCGTCTTGACGCGCGGCGATTTCAGTTCCTTTTTTATACGTTTTACGATATATTCCACCAACCCCGCAAAGCCGAACACGATGCCTGCCTGCATATTCGTCACCGTGTTTTTGGCGATAACGCTCTTCGGGGCTTCGATCTCCACGCGCGGCAACTTTGCCGTGCCGTTGACGAGGGAATCGAGCGAACCTTTTATCCCGGGCGCGATAACGCCGCCGATAAATTCGTTGTTTTCGCTTATAATGTTAAACGTCGTCGCCGTACCGAAATCGATGACGACCATCGGCGTGCCTTCGCCGTACTCCACGATGGCGGAAACGCAATTTACGATACGATCCGCCCCGACTTCGCGCGCGTCGTCGCAACGGATATTCAATCCCGATTTCAGCCCCGGCGCAACGTGCAACGGCGTAATATGCAAATACAGCGAGCACATTTTATCCACCGTGTAATCGAGCGACGGAACGACGGACGATACGATACCGCCCGTAAGCTTTTCGACGGAAATACCGTTCGCCGCGAGCATACTCGTAAGCTGCCCCCCGTACTCGTCCGAAGTCTTTTTGAAATCGGTCGCCACGCGGAAAGACACACGAAGCGCGTCCCCTTCGTAAATGGCGTATTTAATATTCGTATTGCCGATATCGATGCAAATAATCATACTTCTTTCCTTTTGTATTTTTTATCCACCGCGCCGATTACGCGATACAACGCGGGAGAAACCAACAAATCGATCGCAAGCTCTATGAAAAAATTAAAAGTGACGATCCAGACCATGATAAACACGAGTATATTCATGCCCCAATATTCGGAAAACAAGTTCTGGTACATTTTTATGCTGTCGTTCATGCAAAGACAGCCGAGGATAAATATTCCCGTATTGACAAGGGGTACGACGCCCGCCGTAGCAAACAACGCCGCATGTACGTTCTTCTTGGAAAGCATGCCGAAAAGCAAACCGCCGACTATCCCTGCCGCCGTCGTCTTTATAAGACAGGTCAGCGTAGTTATTATCGGCGTGTTCGTCCATATAATCGCATAAAAAGGCGAACCGCCCATAATCACTTGTACCGTCACCACGCTTCCGCAAACGAAGCCCAATATGCCTCCGCCGACAGCTCCGTATAAAACCGCGCCGAGAACGATGGGAATCAGCGAAAAATTCAGTTGCACGACGCCGATCGTAACCGAACCGAGCGCCGCTTGCAACACGATAACGAGTGCCGACAACACCGCTAAGCCCGTAATGCGCTTAGCCGAAAAAAAAGTCCCTTGTTTCATAAGTACCTCCATCGAGTTCCTTTCGGATACCCGTAGAATAAAATATTTTTTCCGTTTTCGCTCGGTCGAGTCGTCTTGCGGCGTACTCGCCGACGGAACGTTCTTCTGAAACGCATGCGCAAAAACGCGGTTTCCCGTGAAACGCCTGCTTCGCATACAAATATAGTATAGCATATTTTTTTCTCGAACGCAACAAATTGCGAGGAAAAAAAGCAGAAACGCCCGTTTTTTCTTCGGCTACACGCTTAGAAAAGGCAAAACGACCGTCTTTTCCTCTTTTGCTTTTCGACGCGCACAAAACGTGCGCCTTCGGAATACTATGTAATAGAAAGATAAAGCCGCAGGCTGCGCCGTATTCGGAAAACTCGCCGAAAAATCGCGCGGAAAAGTTTCTACATACCCCTGCGGCAAAGCATAGGAGGTTTTTATGACTTGTTGTAATCAGGGTAACGCCACCCTCTGGATCTTAATCGCGTTGCTTATTCTCGGTTCGAAAGACGGCGTTTTCAATACGAACGTCTTTAACGGCTGCGGCTTGCCGATCATCGCCGCGTTGTTGTTCTGCCTGTACAGAAACGGCACGCTGTCCGCTATTTTAACCCCGTCGTGCGATTGCGGTTGCGGAAATCGATAATCTTCTCTTTTTCTCCTTACTTCCTTAAAAGGCGCGAAAGCGCGCTTCATAAGTCCGAGAACGGATACGTCCGCTCTCGGACTTTGCAGCTTTACAGCGTTTTTTCCGTCAAAAAGTATTGTTGCAATGCGATAATCGTCTTCGCGTCGTTCAGCTCCCCCGTTTGCAACATTGCTCTCACGCGAGAAAGCGGAATCCACTCCGCGTCCAAAAACTCCCCCTCGTCAAGGTGTGCGGCGACGCGTTTGCCGCCGTGCGCACGATAAATATATATTTTTTCGTTGGTATACCCGGGCGTGGGATACATCGTAAACAGCAATTGCAAGCGTTCGGGGCGGACGCCTCCCTCCTCCTCCAACTCTCTTGCGGCTGCCTTAGCAGGATCTTCCCCCGGCTCTAACTTGCCTGCCGGGATTTCGTACACGCTTTCCCCGTAAGGATAACGATATTGCCGCACCAACAACGCTTTTTCGTCCTCGACGTATAACACGCACGCGCCGCCGCTGTGTTCGATCATTTCCCTCGTGCAAGGCTTTCCGTCGGCTTGCAAAGCTTCGTCTTGGCGCACGGTGAGAATTTTTCCTCTAAACACATAATTCTTCTTTACCGTCTTTTCTATGTATTCCATTTTTCCTTCCTCGCACTTTCGGCATTTTCGACGGACAAACCGTCTCTTTTTATCATTATAGCACAAAAAAGAAAAATTACAAATTTTTTTCGATGAAATATCTTGATTTTTTAGAAAGTTTTATGTATAATAGTGGGCAAGAAGAGAATTTAGGAGGTATTGAACCATGAAATCTGTCAAAATTTCATTGCAAATGGCACAAAGAGTGAAGGAATTCGTCAACATCACGCAGGACTACCCCTATGAAATCCTGCTGAAAAGCGGAAAATACATCGTAGACGCAAAATCGATTTTGGGAATTTTCTCCCTCGATCTCTCGCAGCCCATTACGGTGGAAGTAAATTCCGACGATTGCGAAGAACTCTTGGCGAAGCTCAAAAAGTTTGAAGCTTAAACGCGCGCATTCGCTTATATAACTCGAAGCAGTCGCCCTTTCGCGGCTGTTTTCCGTCAAAGGAAATATTATAGGATAAGGAGTCGTACAAATGCAAATTCAAGGCGAAACGTCCGTCAATAAATTGATTGTTCTGTTCGTATTCGATAAAATGGAAGCCGCCCTTTCCGAGCGTACCGTAATCGAAACCTGCACGACGGCAAACAATTGGCTGAATTATATGGATTGCAAAGAACTGTTGCCGCGATTGTTGGACGACGGCTTTCTTTGCCGTATATCTTCCCCCGAAGAAGAACCGCTGTACGTCATTACGGGCGACGGCCGCGAAAGCCTGAACAGCTTCTATATCAATATCCCGAAAAGCATTCGCGACGAGATTTCCTCGTACATCAAAAACAACAGCGGAAAACTGCGCAATCGGCAGGAATGTAAGTCGGATTATTACCAAAACGCCGACGGCACATACACCGTTTTTTTGAAAATTCTTGCCCCCGTGCACCCGATGCTCGAACTGAAATTCGTCATCCCCGATAAGAAAACCGCGCAAAATATCTATAAGAATTGGGAATGTAAGGCGTCCGACCTCTACTCCGCCATATACGAAACGTTGGTCGATTGAGGTTTTCCTATCGCGCTTTACGCTTTATACTTGCGCTTTTCGCTTTGCGCGGCGACGTGCGTTGCGCTCCCACCAGAAAAATACGATTTGAGAGGTAATATATTATGTTCATTTATTCCACGAAGGGCACTTGCGCTCGACAAATCCTTTTTGACGTAGACGCCGAGGACAAGCTGCACGGCGTACGTTTTATCGGCGGTTGCGGCGGCAATTTACAAGGCATTGCAAAGCTTGTAGAAGGGAAAAATATCGACGAAATCGAAGGGCTGCTCCTCGGCATTCGTTGCCGAAACAACACGTCGTGCCCCGATCAATTGGCAAAAGCCATCGCCGAATTCAAAGCGACGAGAAACGAACAAGCATAAACGCAAACGCTTCGCCGAAACGGCGGCGCTTAGACGGACGGAATTTCCGCCCGTTTTTTCATTTCATAACGTTCCGTACATTGTCGCGGCTACACGAATGAATGCGCTAAATCGGCATACCATGTACGAGATGAAACGGAGATATACCACAAAATAAAGAATAGAAAAAAGC
>CAYWML010000014.1:0-25308 GCA_964459515.1 uncultured Clostridia bacterium
TCACCGAAACCGCAGAGGCAAGCGGAACGATCGAAATTGACCTTTCGGGTATGAATAGCGGTGACAAGTTGTACATTCTCAACGAGCAATGGAACGGTAATTACAAGACCGACTATGCAAGTGCACTCAACGAAGTGACAGTACCGACCGATGTGAACGCATATAACGTAAGTTTTAATGCAAACGGCGGTACGGGTACGATGGGTGATGTCGTGGTGAAGTCGGGAGATAGTTATACACTTCCGAAATGCGGATTTACTTATGCCGGTTATTCGTTCAAAGGGTGGAGTTCTACCGCAGACGGAGAGATTATTGATGCCGATTCTATTGAGATTACAAATGTTACCACACTGTATGCGATTTGGATTTCCAACAGCGATTTGATTGCAGAGTTGGATAAGGCTATCGAAGATCTTAAGTCGGCGATGGAAGAAGGAGATAGAGATCTCGAAGCGGAAATCTCTTCTTTGACCGAGGCGATACGCGGTTTAATAGATGCCGATACTACCAATAAAAATGAATTGACAGACAAAATTACGGAAGCACAAGAAACTTTGCAGGCGGCGATTAACAAGGTAGCGCAAGATCTTGAAAATGCAAAGAAAGAACTCAACGAAGCAATTGCCAAGAAAGCCGACGCGGCAACGCTGAATGAAAAGGCAGAAGCCTTGAACACGGCAATCGAGAACGCCGAGGCGGCAGCGAAAGCTTACGCCGATGAAAAGGATTCGGCATTGAAGACGGAATTGGAAAGTGCAATTGCAACGGCAAAAAGCGAAGCGATTACGGCAGCGACAACACTTGTTGAAAATGCAAAGAAAGATCTTAACGAAGCAATTGCCAAGAAAGCGGATACGACAACCATAAACGCAAAAATTCAAGACTTGCAGAACGCGATTGACGCGTTGGAAGCGGTTAAGGACAATTACGTTACAGCCGACACGGCATTAAAAACCGAGCTTGAAGGTAAGATTTCAGAAGCACAAACAACGTTGCAAGCGGCAATCGACGCACTTTCAAGCAAACTGGATACCACAAATGAAAAGGTGGCACAATTGGAAACCTTTATCGTCATTGTGTGCGTAATTTCCGGCGTTATGCTCTGCTGCTTCGGATCGTTTGTAATATGGTTCTTCATTGACAGAAAGAAAAATCGCAGATAAACACTAAATAATAAGTCCCTCAATCCATAATCGGAGCGAGGGACTTTTTTGTTGGGATTGAGTTTTATCCGTAAATAGCCGCAAATGTTATTTTTTATATTCGAATTTCGGGTAAAAGTTTTTTTCGTTGACTTTTGCTTTTCTTTATGCCACTTTCAGCCACCGAAAAGGCAACGCAATCGAGGCACTACGATAACCATAAAAAGTATCCATAAAAATGTGTTACAACTTATATAATAGATATTTACTTGTTTTGTCCGTTGCGTAGGCGCAAAACCAAAGGCAACGCGATGCCGCCGAGGGTATTTCCGAGAATACAAACGCATTCGTAACCGATGATTTTCCAAGAACAAGTTCCGAGGAAATGGAAATAGAAGACGTTGGCAACGGAGTGGTCAAAGCCGCAAAAAGCGAAGGCAACGATGGGGAAAAGCACGCCGACCGTCGCGCTAACGGATTTTTGCGGACAATAACGAACCGCGTTGACGGAAAGCGTGATCAACGCACCGCAGAGCGCGGAAGAGCAAAGCGCGGAAAGAGCCCATTTATTCGCTTGCAACTTTCCTTGGGCGAGCGAAGCGGCTTGCGGCGCGATATTGTCGCCGAGCGGCATTGTGCTCACGAGGAGCGCGACGACGGCTACGCCGAGGATATTGCCAAGAAAGCATACGGGCAGTTGCCAAAGATTTTTTAAGCCCATATCGGGGATTTTGGAAACCATACCCGTGAAAAGTTTCATCTCGAACGTGACAATCGCGTAAATACCGAGGGAAAACAGGCAAGCGCCGACGAGCTTTCCCCATTTTTCATAGAGCGCGACGGCACAAAGAGAAGCCGTACCGCTGATTCCGATCATAATACCGGAACATACGGCTAAGAGTATAAAAGTAAGAAGTTGTTTTTTGGTCATTTTTTCAAAAGCTTTCATAATACCGCCCTTTAATTTTTTCGTGATTTTAACAAAGCCGCATACGATTATAAAACAAAAGCGAAAAAAAAGCAACCGCAAAGCCATCGATTTTGAAATTTTCTAAAAAAACACCTGAAAAATCGTTGACAAGCCGACGGAAATGGTATATAATAAAGAGCGTTGAAGGGGATATGGCTCAGTTGGTAGAGCGCCTCGTTCGCAACGAGGAGGCCAGCGGTTCGAATCCGCTTATCTCCACCACACGGCGGCATTTATGCGGTAGATCTGCATAGATGCCGTTTTGCATAACCGTTCGAAAAAAACGATAGATAGGCGTTGAATAAAATCACGCTAAATCCGTTCTATTTTCATTTTAGGAGAGTAAGACTATGTTAGGAAATTTCACGTATTGCAACCCGACGAAATTGTATTTCGGAGAAAATTCCATGAACTTTTTGCCCGAAGAATTGAAAAAATACGGCAAAAAAGTTATGTTGTGTTACGGCGGCGGTTCGATTAAGAAAAACGGTATTTACGGTCAAGTGCTTGCCGCTTTGAATGCTTGCGGAAAGAACGTCGTCGAGGACGGCGGCGTTATGCCGAATCCTACGCTCGAAAAGCTGTACGAAGGGGCGAAGATTGCAAGGGAAAATAACGTCGATTTCATTCTCGCCGTAGGCGGAGGAAGCGTTTGCGATTATGCGAAAGCCGTTTCCGCTTCCGCCTTTTGCGAGGACGATCCGTGGGAAAAGTATTATGTTCGCTTTGAAGAGCCGTCGTGCAAAACGATTCCGCTCGGTTGCGTTTTGACGATGGTGGGCACGGGTTCGGAGATGAACGGCGGCGCGGTAATCACGAATACCGCGAAAAAAGTAAAGCTCGGTCACGTTTTCGGGGAAGACGTATTTCCGAAATTCGCAATTCTCAATCCCGTATTTACCTATACGCTGCCGAAGTATCAAATGGTCGCCGGTATTTACGATATTTTCAATCATATTTGCGAGCAGTATTTTTCGGGTGACGACGACAATACTTCCGATTATATCGCCGAAGGACTTATGCAATCGCTCGTTTATTCGAGTAGGATTGCCGTTAAAAATCCTACCGATTACGAGGCGAGAAGCAACATCATGTGGACGGCGACGTGGGCGCTCAATACGCTTATCGCAAAGGGCAAGTCAACCGATTGGAACGTGCATAAGTTAGGGCAATCGGTCGGCGCGTATACGAACGCTACGCACGGCATGACGCTGGCTGCCGTTTCCATGGCGTATTATCGGTATATTTGCCCTTACGGGCTTAAAAAATTCGTGCGATTTGCAAAAAACGTTTGGCATGTGGAAGCGGCTGATAAATCGGATGAACAAATCGCCGCGGAGGGGCTTTCCGCAATGGAAAGCTGGATGCAAGAACTCGGGCTTACGCGCAATATCGGCGAATTCGGCGTGTGCGAAGATATGCTGGACGGAATTGTAAACGGCGTGTTTATAACGAGCGGCGGATATAAAAAGCTGACGAAAAACGACGTAAAGGAAATTTTGAAAGCAAGCTTATAACTTTTTCGGCAAAGTCTATGCGGCGGCGCGAATGCGCCGCCGCATGCAGCTTTTTATCATAATAAGGAACGCCGCCTAATATTATTATAGTGCGCGCGAAGCTTCATATTGAGAGTTTGTCTATAAAAAAACGGCGCGGTTATTCCGCGTCGTTAAATTTATTTTCGAGAAATTGCGAAACGTCGTAATTTTGTTTATACAGCAAATATGTGGTGACGTTGGGCGCGATAAAGTCTTTTAATCGTACCTCTTCCAAAATATCGTTTTCCAGCTCGTCTTTGACTATTTTATAGGGGAGGAATGCATAACCCAACCCGTTTTTCAAATAGAAAAGCAGCTTGGAAGAATTATCGACGTCCAAACGGAAGATATGGTTTTTCGGGAACAAGCCGCGGATAAACACGCCCGCTTCGCTCAAAGTGAAATCGCAAAGGAGCAGCGGCAGCTTCGCAAGTTGCGCTTTCGTAACGCCGTCCGGATATTCGTTGCAGCCTTTTTTGCAGACGAGCGTAACGCGATCCACGTCGTAGATTTCGCAACGGAAACCGACGCGTTTTAAGGGAATGGCGGAGAACACCATATCGAGCATATTGTCCTGCAACTGTTGAATGAGGTCGAGCGAGTGCCCGAGGGTGATTTTAACGGACGTTTGGGTATTGTTCTGCAAAACGGCGTCTACGAGCTGTTTTACGTACATTTCATACGAAGCGTTGATTGCCCCGATGGAAAATTTCCTTTGATGACTGGAAAGGGCGTTCATTTCTTCGATAGAGGTGCTTTGCAGTTCCAATATCCGCTCGGCATATTGCAGAAAAATTTCGCCTGCTTCCGTCAGTTTGACGGTTTTCGAGCCGCGGGTAAACAGCTTTTTCCCCACCTCTTTTTCCAGTTCGCCGATGCGGTTGGTGACGGTCGATTGCGCAATAAACAGCTGTTCCGCCGCCAAGGTGAAGTTTTTCACTTTCGATAAAAAGATAAAAGTTTTCAGTTCTTCGGTATTCATTGAAAAAATTGATTATCCTCGTCAATAGTATCTGTTTTTATTATAACAGTTTCGGCGCAAGAATGCAAGCGAAAAACGAAAAATATCGAAAATCGCCGAAAGTTTTTCGCATTCGTCGCAAAGCGCGTTATAAGTTTCGCTCGTATGCGGTTGACAAAAAGGGATAAAACGAGTATACTTAAAACAACGCTCGCTTCTTTGTCGAAAGCTTCCGGCTTTCTCGCCTGACGATATTATGCGGCGTTGCTTCAATAAAACGAATCGCCCGAAGCGCGCCGAAAACGGCGCGAAAACGCGGACGAAAGGGGTGCTTTTATGGAAAATATCGCTATGCGCGTTCGCGCGGTGCAAAAGGAATTGGAGAACGGAAACGCCTACGGGGAGCGCGTTATGCTCGTTGCGGCGACGAAAACACAGTCTGCGGAGCGTATTAACGCCGCAATCGAGGCAGGCGTAGACGCCGTCGCGGAGAACAAGCCGCAGGAATTTCGCGATAAAAACGCATCGCTTTTGCCTTGTCCGCGGCATTTTATCGGTCATTTGCAAACGAATAAATTGAAATATTTGGTAGGAAAAATCGATTTATACCATTCTTGCGATCGGGAGGAATTGGCAACGGAACTTGCCGCGCGCTCGGTTTCTCTCGGGCTTACGTCGGACGTGCTGTTGCAGATCAACGTCGGCGCGGAAGAAACGAAGGGCGGTTATGCGTATGCGGAGGCGCAGGCGGCGTTTTTACGCTTATCCGCGTTGCAGGGCTTGCGCGTTCGCGGTTTTATGGCGATGTTGCCCGCTTCGCAAGACGAAGATTTGTTGCGCGGTTTGGCGCGCGATATGCGCCGTTTGTTCGATTGGGGCAAAACGCAGTCGGCGGACGTTGCCTATTTATCCATGGGGATGAGCGGCGATTATCGGCTTTGCGTGGAAGAGGGGAGCAACATGGTGCGTTTAGGTTCTACGCTGTTCGGAGAGAGAAACTATGGCGCGCGATAAGACGAAAACGCGCCCGTCTCGTCGCAAACGCCTGCTCGCCGCGCTTTGTTGCGTGCTTGCGTTCGTCTTGGCGACGCTCGGCGTTTTGCAGATCGGCGTTTGGTATTCCGTATCTTCGTGGGCGTATTGGCGACCGAATTATGCAAAAATAAATTTAGAGCCGATTTTGCAAAAGGAAACGCTGGAAGATTCGGATTACGAAATACTCTATCGCCAAACGGGCTTGACGAAGCTCGGCGTAGACGGCTTGCTCGCGGAAAATAAAACGGCGCGTATTTATGCGTTGCAAGAGGCTTTTTTTGCCGACTATCCCGTGGTATATAGCCGCTTTAATCCGTTTACGTATATGGACGTATACGAAACGGGCGTGCATATCCCCATGGCGGCGTTGCAAGACGGCGATATTATCGTTACGGCGGCTACGCGCGTTTCGTGGTGGCGGTACGGGCACGCCGCGCTCGTCGTAGACGGGAAAAACGAGCGCATTCTCGAATCGATCGGTCCCGGTTCGAAGAGCGAAATCGGCGGCGCGAATTGTTTTTCGGAATATAGCAGTTTTCTGATTTTGCGCCCTAAGGTAGACGCCGCGCTCAAAAAACAAGCGGTGGATTTTGCAAAAACGACGTTGCTCGATTTGCCGTACCGTTTTAGCGTGGGCATACTTTCCGAAAAGGACCCGAAAACGCTGCGCAGTACGCAATGCGCGCACCTCGTTTGGTACGCCTATAAAAGATTCGGGATCGATTTGGATTCTAACGGAGGCGGCGTCGTAAAGCCGCAGGACATTGCCAATTCGCCGTACGTCGAAGTGGTGCAGGCGTACGGATACGATTTGGACGAACTTTGGAGTTAAGGAGAAAAGCATGCCGACAGAAGTAAAATACGCCTTGATAACGGGGGCGACGGGCGGTCTGGGAAAAGCCTTTGCGGAAGAACTTGCCGCCACGGGGTACGCGTTGCTATTGACGGGACGAAGCGAAGAAAAATTGTCCGCGCTGAAAGCCGCGCTTTCGGAAAAATACGCCGCGCTCGATTGCCGCTGTTTTGCGGCGGATTTGGCTTGTTCCGAGGCTCGCACGCGCCTCGTCGAATGGATACGCGCGCAGAATTTGCGCCTTTCGCTACTCGTCAACGCCGCCGGCGCGGATATTCAAAAGAGCGTTGCGGAATACACCGAGGAGAAAATTTCGTTACAATGCCGCGTGAATTTCGAGGCGGCGGTTTCTCTTTGTCGCTTTGCGTTGGAACTTCGCGCCGAACGTTTGGAGATTGTCAATATTTCCAGCGTTTCGGGGATTTATCCCATGCCGTATTTCGCCGTGTACAGCGCGACGAAAGCCGCTTTGACTTCGTTTTCCGCGGCTTTTCGCGAGGAAGTTAAAGGACGGAACGTCGCCGTGACGGCGGTATTGCCCGGCGCAATGCCCACGCGCGCGGACATTTGCGCGCAGATAGAAGGGCAGGGGCTTTGGGGAAAGCTCGCCGCCAAATCGCCGACTTCGGTGGCGCGCGCTTCTCTTCGCGCTGTGCGTAAAAACAAAAGAAAGGTCGTTGTCGGTTTTTGGAATAAAGTCATGCGCGTTTCTACCGCGTGGCTTCCGTCTTCGTTACGCTTGCGCTTCATCGCGCGGCGGTGGAGCAAGATTACGAAAGACGCCTTTTAACGGGCGTTTTTTCTATGTAAAGGGGATTTGCGTATAAAGAAATTCCGTTTTGCCGTCGAAATCCTTGACAACGCGTCGCCATTTGTTGTATAATCGACTTGTTTGATTTTAATATATAATTCAATCGAAAAAACGCATGGAGAACATTACATGATAGAGCTTAGCAAATCGACCAATTTATTGGAGATGGATCAATACAAATACGAGTTGCAGGACGTGGAAGAGCCGCATTTGTTTCGGGATATATACCCGTACGGAGAAGTCCCGAAAACGCCTTTCAACTTTCGTCGCGTGCCGATGAATATGCCGAGCGAGATTTGGATTACGGATACGACTTTCCGCGACGGACAGCAATCGCGCGCGCCGTACACGGCGAAACAGATCGTGGATATTTACAAACTGTTGGCGCGTTTGGGCGGCAAAAACGGGATTATTCGGCAGAGCGAATTTTTCGTGTATACGAAAAAGGATCGAGAAGCGGTGGAGAAGTGCATGTCGCTCGGTTATAAATTCCCCGAAATCACGACGTGGATTCGCGCCAAAAAGGAAGATTTCGAGCTGGTGCACGATATCGGCATTCGCGAAACGGGCATTTTGGTCAGCTGTTCGGATTATCATATTTTCAAGAAGCTCAACATGACGCGTCGGCAGGCGTACGAGCATTATTTATCGGTGGTGAAGCAAGCGTTCGACGCAGGCATATCTCCGCGCTGTCATTTGGAAGATTTGACGCGCGCCGATTTTTACGGCTTCGTTGTGCCTTTCGTAAACGCTTTGATAGAGCTTTCCAAAGAAGCGAAAATTCCCGTAAAAATTCGTATGTGCGATACGATGGGGTACGGCGTGCCGTTTACGGGCGCAGCTCCGCCGCGTAGCGTGCCCGGCATCGTATACGGCTTGCACCATTATTCGGACGTGACTTCGGAAATGTTGGAATGGCACGGGCATAACGATTTTTACATGGGCGTAGCCAACGCGGTCAGCGCGTGGTTGTTCGGCGCAAGCGGCGTAAATTGTTCCTTGCTCGGCATAGGCGAGCGAACGGGGAACGTGCCTCTGGAAGCGATGGTCATGCAATACGCTTCTTTGCGCGGTACGCTGGACGGCATGGATACGACGGCGATCACCGACATAGCGCGCTATTTTGAAAAAGAATTAGGCTACGACGTGCCGCCGATGACGCCTTTCGTGGGCAGCGCGTTTAATATGACGAGGGCAGGCATCCATGCGGACGGCATGATGAAAGATTCGGAAATTTATAATATTTTCGATACGGAAAAAATCTTAAATCGCCCTGCCGAGGTTTCTATTTCCAACACTTCGGGGCTCGCCGGCATAGCGTATTGGATCAATCGTCATTACCGCTTGCCGATAGAGCGACAGCTTTCAAAGCAGGATAAGCTCGTCGTCGCGGTTAAGGAGAAGATTGACGAGTTGTATTCCGACGGGCGAACGACGGTCATGGGGGAAGCGGAGCTTGCGGAGATTGTCCGCGCGCTTTCGGAAAAATTGCGTGCGGAAAAGGAAGAGGAGTAAGAAAAAAATGGGATATACCATAGCGCAAAAAATTATAAAAGCACACCTTATTCACGGCGAAATGCGCGTTGGCGAAGAAATCGGATTGCGTATCGATCAAACGCTCACGCAAGACGCTACGGGCACGATGGCGTATCTGCAATTCGAAGCTATGGGCGTGGAACGCGTGCAAACCGAGCTTTCCGTTGCCTATATCGACCATAATACGTTGCAGGCAGGGTTTGAAAACGCCGACGATCATCGCTATATTCAAACGGTGGCGAAAAAGCACGGCGTTCGGTTTTCCCGTCCCGGCAACGGCATTTGTCATCAAGTGCATTTAGAGCGTTTTGCCGTGCCTGCGAAAACGTTGATCGGCTCGGACAGCCATACGCCGACGGCGGGCGGTATCGGTATGCTCGGCATGGGGGCCGGCGGCTTGGACGTAGCCGTTGCCATGGGAGGCGGTGCGTATTACATCACCATGCCGAAAATGATCAAAATCGAATTGACGGGCAGATTGCCCGATTACGTCGGCGCGAAAGACGTGATTTTGGAAGTCTTGCGCCTACTGGGCGTAAAAGGCGGCGTGGGCGCAATCGTGGAATACGGCGGCGAGGGGGTACGTTCCCTTTCCGTGCCGCAACGCGCCACGATTACGAATATGGGCGCGGAACTCGGTGCGACGTCGTCGATTTTTCCTTCCGACGAAGTGACGAGGGCGTTTTTACGGGCAGAGGGGAGAGAGTCGGCTTTTACGGAGCTTTCCGCCGATCCCGACGCTTGCTACGACGCCGAATATACGATCGATCTCAGCGGTTTGCGTCCGTTGGCGGCATGTCCGCACAGCCCTGACAACGTACGCCCCGTTTCCGCGCTTTCGGGCATGAAAATCGATCAAATATGTATCGGTTCTTGTACGAATTCTTCCATGCAGGATCTATTGACGGTTGCGGCGATGTTGAAAGGAAAAACGGTGCATCCCGACGTCGGTTTATCCGTATCCCCGGGCTCGAAGCAGGTGTATACGATGTTGGCGGAGTGCGGCGCGCTTGCCGATCTGATTGCCGCAGGGGCGCGTATTTTGGAGTGCGCGTGCGGACCTTGTATCGGTATGGGATTTTCTCCGCGTTCGGCAGGCGTCAGTTTGCGCACCTTCAATCGAAATTTTCTCGCGCGTAGCGGCACGAAAGACGCGCAGGTGTATCTCGTTTCTCCCGAAACGGCGGCGGCTTCGGCGATTGCAGGCGTGTTTACCGATCCGACGACGCTGGGCGCAGCCCCGAAGATAGAGCTTCCCGAAAAGTTTTTGATAAACGACAATATGATAGAGCTTCCTGCCTCGGAAGAAGAAGCGAAACGCGTGGTCGTGGAGCGCGGTCCGAATATCAAGCCCGTTCCTGTGGGCAAGCCGCCCGAAAAGGACTTGCGTTGTTCCTTGCTTTTGAAAGCAGGCGACGATATTACGACGGATCATATCATGCCGGCAGGCACGAAAGTTTTGCCTTATCGTTCTAACGTGCCGAAGCTTTCGGAATTTTGCTTTACGGTTTGCGATGAAAGTTTCCCTGCGCGCGCCAAGGCAAAAGGCGGCGGCGTTATTCTCGGCGGTTGGAATTACGGGCAAGGTTCTTCGAGAGAGCACGCCGCACTCGTGCCCTTGTATTTGGGCGTTCGCGCCGTCGTGGCAAAAAGCTTTGCTCGTATTCACGCCGCCAATCTCATCAATTTCGGGATCGTGCCGATGACGTTGGAAAATCCGAACGATTATGATTTGTTCCGCGTGGAGGACGAGATAGAGATTGTCGGCTTTTCCGAAGCGGTGCGCGCGTGCGATAAAGCGACGCTCGTAAATAAGACGAACGGCGTAAAGGTGAAGTTAAAGTTTGAATTTTCGTCGCGGCAACGGGAAATTTTGCTTGCCGGCGGTTGTTTGAATTATACGAAAAATACAAAATAACGGAGAATAAAATGGAAAACGTATATAAAGCGGAGCTGGATTCCGCGTGCGAAAAATTCAGAAAAATTATGGCGGCGCAACTTGCGCGCGTAGAGGATATGAAAGCGCAAGGCGATTTTTTGGATTATGCGGCGTTGCCCTGTATCAAAATCGGCGTATGCGGCGGCGACGGGATAGGTCCTGTAATTTCCGCGCAAGCGAAACGGGTGTTGGAATTTATCCTCGCGGATTTGGTACGGGCGAAAAAGGTAGAGTTTCGCAATATCGAAGGCTTGACGATCGAAAATCGTATCGCGAAGGGAAAGGCTATTCCCGACGACGTTATGGCGGAATTGAAAGCGTGCCATATCATTTTAAAAGGTCCGACGACTACGCCGCAAAAAGGCGACGGAATGCCGAATATCGAATCGGCGAACGTAGCCATGCGCAAGGCGTTGGATTTGTTTGCCAACATTCGTCCCGTAAAAGTGCCCGAAGAGGGAATAAATTGGACGATTTTTCGTGAAAATACGGAGGGCGGTTACGCCGTCGGTTCATCGGGGTTCAACGTCACGGAGGACTTGGCGGTGGACTTTACGATTACGACGAAGCAAGGTTCGGACAGAATCGCGCGGCTCGCGTACGAATACGCGCATAAAAACGGTTTGGACAGAGTATCGCTCGTCACCAAGGCGAACGTCATAAAAACGACGGACGGGAACTTTTTGGAAGATTGCCATAAAGTCGCCGCGCTGTATCCCGATATCGTGACGGACGAATGGTACGCGGATATTATGACGGCGAAGTTGGTGGATAAAAAACGTCGTCGCGATTTTAAGGTGTTGTTGTTGCCTAATTTATACGGCGATATCATTTCGGACGAAGCGGCGGAGTTCCAAGGCGGCGTAGGTACGGCAGGTTGCGCGAATATCGGTAAAAAATACGCTATGTTCGAGGCAATTCACGGCAGCGCGCCGAGAATGGTCGCGGAAGGACGTGCCGAATACGCCAATCCCGGTTCTATGCTTCGCGCTTGCGTTATGTTGCTGTCGCATATCGGCTTGCAGGAAAGAGCGGACAAGTTGGAACGCGCGCTCGATATTTGCACGTTTGAAGAGAAAAAGTACGAAATTACGGGCAGAGCCGACGGCGCGACTTGCCGTCAATTCGGCGATTCCGTCATGGAAACCTTGCAAAAGCTTTCTTGATATATAACCGCGCACGAAAAACGGACGATTTGCATATTGTGTAGTATGAGGTTTGCCTCAGAATACACAAGAGGTATTGAAATACTATGTGCAATACTTTTAATTCCTGCAACGGTATGTGGAGAACGGCTTGCGGTTGCGGCGGACGTCGCGCGTGTCGCGACGGAAACGGTAACGTTTGGGTGCGTGTGGAGCGCGGCGGAGGCGGCGGTTGCGGCAACGGCAATGTTTGGGGCTGCGGCGGATGTAGCGGCTACGGCAGTTGCGTGCGGCAATGCACGACTACGACGAACGCAAGCAACGCTTACTCCTGCGGTTATTATTACAACGGATAAAACGAAAACGGCGGTTTACCGCCGTTTTTCCGCGTTTGAAAGGGCGGAATACTACTATTTTTCGTGCTTTGCATGAAAATTCGAACGGCGGAGCATACTTTCGGAATGGGGAAGTTGCAAACGGCATATCGCTACGTGCGAAAAAAATACGCGTTGCTGACGACGAAGAAGTATACCACGATTGCAGGAACTTTGGTATTCTTTTTGAGTATGTCCATCGTGCCGTTTGCCTTTTGGCTTACCCTTCTCATCGGCAGATTGCCGATTGATACGGAAAAGTTTTTGTCGTTGTCTGTTTTCGCTTCCGTAAAAGACGCGTTGTTATATGTGCGTAAAGAAGCGACGAACGCCACCGTCGGGGCTTCCGTATTGCTGTTGTGCACCACGCTGTATTCCGCCACCAATCTCTTCTATCAAATGCGCCGTAGCGGAGAGATCATCTACGAATACCGCGGCGAAAAAACGGGGCTTCGTTTGCGCTTGGGCGCGTTGTTGCTTTTGCTTATCGTCATGGCGTCGCTCGTCGCGTTTTTGGCGTTGTTTGCCGTCGGTTGCCTGTTGTTTTCCGCGCTGTTTTCCGAGGGGTGGGCGCAGCTCGCGGAATACGCGCTGTTGGCGGCGGTCGCTTTTTTGTTGTCGTTGCTCTTGAACGCTTACGTTTGTCCTTATAAAGCGCGCTTTCGGGAGTTACGCGTCGGCGCGCTTCTCACCGTCGTTTTTTGGATACTTGCCGTATCGGGGTTTTCGGTATATCTCCGTTGGAGCAATCTTCGGCGTTTATACGGTGCGCTCAGTACGCTCGTCGTGTTTTTTCTATGGCTGTATTTGATGATGATAGGTTTCGTCGTCGGCGTTATTTTCAACAGCGAAAAAATTCTTGCAAAACGCGTGCGAAAGGGTACGCGCGCCAAAAAACGCCGCACATAAAAGCCCGTAAAGCGCGCAAACTGTACGTATGAAAAATTCTATTTTCAAACGTTCCGCTCTTGTCGGCGTTTTTTCGCCGTTGTTTTTGCTTTCCTCCGTCGGAACGGGCGGCGTTAAAGACGTCGCAAAACCCTATCTCGGCGTATACGAATGCACGACGGCGCGATTAAACGCCGATTCCCGTTTGGAAGCGTTCGATTATATTCGGCTGGAATTGAAGGCAAAAGAGAAATTTTTTCTGTATTATAAAAAGTCGGGGGAGCGTTCGTTTTCGGAGGACGGTAGTTTTTCGTATAACGCCGCGCGGCACGAGCTGACTTTCGTTCGTAATGGTCGTAACGCCTATGCGCGCACGGCAACGTTGGAAAAGGGTACGCTGTCTTTTTTTATGTCGCTCGGGGAGAAAAATTTATTTTTGCAATTTCGGCAAACGTAAGGCGTTTTTCGCCGCATAACGCGTTCGATTTTCGCAAATCGACGCCTATACCGTAAAAAATAATTTTTTTACGAACAAATGTTCGCAAAACGCTTGCAAAATCCGAAAACATGTGGTATAATATACCAAGAAGCTGCAATCGTTCCGCATTTTGCGGCGAATAGAATGCGCGGTTTCTCGGTGTAATTATGGAAATTCAACTGACCGCCGATCAAGAATGCGCGAAAAATTTAATAGCGGAATGGTTTTTCAATACGGACGACAAAGTGTTCGTGTTGTCGGGCTATGCAGGGACGGGAAAAACTTTTCTCATCGATTACCTCGTGCGCGACGTGTTGCGGCTGAAAGTCGGCACGGAAGCCGTATTTGTTTCGCCGACGGGAAAAGCGGCGGCAAATCTCGTGAAAAACGGCACGGTGGCAGGTACGGTGCACAGTTTGATCTATTTTCGGGACGAAGAGGATTTCGACGTGGACGCAAACGGGGAAATCGTGGAGAGCGATACGCCATCTTTTCTCCGTCGGGAAAAGATTGACGAAAAGATTCGTTTAATCGTCGTGGACGAAGCTTCTATGATAAACGAAACCGTGCTTGTCGATTTGTTGAGTTTCGGCAAGAAATGCCTGTTCGCAGGCGACGGCGCGCAGCTTCCGCCTGTCAACGGCACTTGTCCTTTAATGGAAAATCCGCATTATACGCTGACGGAGATCGTACGGCAGGCGGCGGATAATCCGATTATTCAAATCGCTTGCATGGCGCGTGAGGGCAAGGATATTCCTTACGGAAATTACGGCGACAGCGTTTGCGTGCTTCCGAAAAACGCTTTATCCTTACGGGAACGAAAGCGGTTGTTTTTGAAGGCAGATCAAATTATATGCGGCAGAAACAGTACGCGCGCGGCGATTAACGCCGAAGTGCGGCGGTATAAGGGGATTGCCGAAACGGCGTTTTTGCCGACGGAAGGGGAAAAGGTCATCTGCACGCTGAACGATTGGGAAAAACCGCTGGACGAGGGCAAACGCTTTCATCTCGTCAACGGCGTCATCGGTACGGCGCGCGACGTACGGGAGAGCGTGGACGCTTTGGCTACGATGGAGTTTCAGGCAGACTTCATGCAAAGCGGCGTAAAAGTACCTTTCGACACGGGAATATTTACGACGGGAAAGTATCGTCATCATTACGGAAACCGCGCGATTACGCTTTCCGACGGCACGGTCGTGCACGAATACGATTTTGCCATGCTTCGCCGTTTTCGGGCTGTCTCCGACGAGCCGATTTGCCGTTTCGAGTTCGCCTATGCGGTCACTTGCCATAAAGCGCAAGGCTCGGAATTCGATTTCGTCGTCGTATTCGACGAATCGCGCGTGTTCGGGGAAGAGCGCGCCCGATGGCTGTATACGGCGGTGACGCGCGCGAAAGAAAAGCTTTTGATTCTCCGTTAAGGAAAACCGCTTGACGAGCGCGCCGCAAATTTGCTATAATGTTCTCGTTCGGAGAAAAAAAGTATGGCAAAAGTTTTGGAAAAATATCAAGAGACGGAACGTTCGATTTTGACGACTTACCGAAAAACAATATGGTCGCCGTTCGTCTTGGCGGTGAAGAAATATCGTTTGATTGCGGCAGGGGATAAGATAGCCGTTTGCATTTCGGGCGGAAAGGACAGTATGCTGCTTGCAAAACTCATGCAGGAGTTACAGCGGCACAGCGACGTTCCTTTCGATCTCGTCTTTTTGATGATGGATCCCGGATATACCGCGGAAAATCGGAAGCGGATAGAAGAAAACGCCGCGCTCCTGCATATTCCGCTTACGACTTTCGAAAGCGACGTTTTCTCTTCGGCGGAAAAAGCCGACGCCGCCTCGCCCTGTTATTTGTGCGCACGTATGCGCAGAGGACATTTATACGCGAAAGCAAAAGAATTGGGTTGCAATAAAATCGCACTCGGACACCACAAAAGCGACGTAATCGAAACGACGCTCATGGGTATGCTGTACGGCGGACAAGTGCAAGGCATGTTGCCGCGGATAAAGAGCAAAAATTTCGAGGGCATGGAGCTGATTCGTCCGATGTACTGTATTTTGGAAAACGATATTTTGCGTTGGCAAGCGCATAACGATTTGGAATTTATCGCTTGCGCCTGTAAATTTACGCAACGCGTGACGGGCGGCGAAGAGGACGGATTTTCCGCCAGACGACGCGTAAAGCGACTGATAGCGGAATTGAAAAAAGAGAATCCGAACGTAGAGGACGGCATTTTTCAAAGCATACATAACGTACAGCTGGATACCTTGGTGGAATATAAGCAGGGCGACGTGCGGCATTCGTTTTTAGAAAAATTTTGATTATGACGGTCTAAATCGCGACGCGCGCGCATACGCTAAGGTATGCAGGACAATAAACATTCGTTGGAACTTACACAAAGGAAAAATTTGACGATAAACGGCGTAGACAGCGTATCTTCCTTTTCGGACGCGCGGATCGTGTTGCGGCTCGTCGGCGGCGAGAAGCTTACCGTCGTCGGGTCCGGATTGAAAATAACGGGCTTTACGAAGGCGAGCGGTTCGTTCGCGGCGGAGGGAGAGATTCTCGGCGTTTCCTACGGCGGAAAGAGCCTCGTGGCGCGTCTGTTTAAGTAAATGGACGCGAAAAACCAGCTTTACTTTTTCCTTTGTTGCGTTGTCGTCGGGTATTGCGGCGGCGGAATATACGAAATCGTTTCGCTTTTGCGCCTGCCGTTTTGCTTTTGCAAACGCCTGCGCGCGGCGGCGAAGACGGGTACGGATTTGTTATTCGGGGCGGCGTTTGCCTGCTTTGCGATATATACGGCGTTTTGCCTGCGTTTTACGGGTGTTCGCGGTTATATGTTTATCGGCTATTTGTGCGGCGGTTTATTATATGCAAAAACTTTGCGAAGAATAGTTGCATTTCTTGAAAAAGTATGCTATAATAGGCTTACCGAAACGGTAAAAAGGCTTAAAACGACGAAAAACTCTCCGAATTGAGAGGTGGATATATGACACAAGAAAAAATGCGAAAACTCATTACGGCATGCGTCACAGCGGCTACCGTTTTGTTCGTCGTGCTTTTAAGCTTTTTGATTTATCAATGGATACGTTTGGCTACCTTGAACAAAAAGATAGCTACTGCCGAAGCGGAAGTTGCGTATTGGGAACAGCAAGTTTCGCTTTCGGAAAACGATTTGAACAAATATCAAAACGAAACGTATTTGAGATGGGCGTATGAAAACTTAAAAGCCCTCGAAGGAAGAAAATAATGCAGAAATTCGCCGTTATAGACATCGGTTCTAATTCCGTTCGCCTCATGCTTGTGGCGGACGGAAAAACTTTATATAAGACGTTGCAAACGACGCGCTTGGGCGAGGGGCTTGCCGCCGCGCCCGTGCTTTTGCCGCAGGCGATCGAGCGTACGGCGCAAGCGGTTGCCGCTTTGCGCGAACGCGCCCTTGCAGACGGCGCGGAGAAGGTGTACGTTTTTGCTACGGCGGCAGTGCGCAGTGCCGAAAATCGAGAAATATTTTTAAGCCGCGTACGTGCGTTGTGCGGTTTGTCCGTAGAGGTAATCTCGGGCGAAAAGGAAGCGGAAATCGGCATTTTAGGCGCGTTGGGCGAAGCAGACGGCGCGTTGATCGACGTCGGCGGCGCAAGCACGGAGATTGTCGTAAAAGCAGGCGGTGCGTTGATTTATAAGAAAAGCGCGGATATCGGCGTCGTGCGCTTAAAAGACGCTTGCGGAAGGGATAAGGACAAGCTGATCTCGGCGGCGCGAGCGGCGGCAAAGACGTACGGAGCGGTACGCTTGCCGAAAACGCTGTACGCGATCGGCGGCACGGCAACGACGCTCGCCGCGCTATTTCTCGGCTTACAGATGTACGATTCCGCTCGCGTGACGGGTACGGAAATTACGCAGGCGCAATTGGCGCGTTTGGCGGATAGGCTTTCGGCAATGTCCGTGGAAGAGATTGCCGCTCTTCCTTGTATGCCTAAGGGCAGAGCGGACGTTTTATCCGGCGGCGCGGTGCTGCTTAGCACGTTGACGGAAATCTTCGGCGTGGAGAAATTGATCGTCAGCGATCGCGATAATTTAGAAGGCTACGCCGTTTGGAACGGACTTATGCGATAACGGAGAAAGGAAAGTGAAAGGTGCGGTAAAAAAAATATATGCGACCATATGCGCGTTGCTTATGCTTATCGGTTACGTGCTTGTCTTTTGTCTTTCGCTGCGCGAAAGCAACATGGCCGCTACGCTTGCCGTCGGCGGTATGGCGACGGGTATGTTGCTCGCGCCCGTCGTGCACGAATGCGGACATGTTGCGTTCGCGCTTTGCAACGGTATGCAGTGGATGCGCGTTAAATGTTTCTGCTTCTGCTTTTCGAAAGCGGAAGGCGAAAAGAGAGTGGCGTTCGCTTCGCCGTTTGCGGCGGATAGCACGGACGTGCTTCCGAAAAGCAGCGGGAATATGCGTAAAAGGACGGTGCGGTACGTTACGGGCGGACTCGTTTGCGGCGGCGTTTTTGCGGCAACGCTTTTGGTCGGCGCGATACTTTGTTCTGCCGTCGGGAAAACGAATTGGTTCTTGTGGGGAACGCTTCCTTATTCCGTTTATTTGTTCCTTTTGAACGTCGTTTCCGCGGAGTATGAGAGCGGCAAAACGGATATGCTGGTGTATCGCGAAATACGCCGTAACGAGCCGACTGCGCGCGTGTTGTTATCCGTCATGGAAATCCAAGGGCTTTTGTTCGAGGGAAAACGCTTTTCGGAAATCGACGACGCGTTGTTTTACGATTTGCCGCAGATTTGCGAGGACGAACCGTTATACGCCGTATTGACGGATTTGCGCTATCGCCATCATTTGGATAAAGCGGAAACGGAGAAAGCGGCGTCTTGCTTAAATCGTTTGGCTGGTTTGCAAGTTTACCTTACGGATCGCGAAACGGAGCGTATCGCCGCCGAGCTTACTTATATGCACGCCGTCGGCGGAGATCGGGAACGAGCAGACGCTTGCGGCGCGCTTTGCAAAGACTTTTTGCAATCGGAGTGCGCCGTTGCAAAACGAGTTTTGGCGGCGTATTCGGCGGCGTTCGGCGATAAAAACGCAATCGCGCCGCTTATGGAACAAGCGCGAAAATGTTTGGAGAAAGAACCGATAGCAGGCGCGCGTATGCTGGAAGAAGCATTGCTCGCGCGTATAAAATATTGAAAGAACGGACATACAGTAAAGAAAAACGAAACGGGACGAGAATATGGAAAAAACGGAAATAAGCGAAACGGCAAAACGGCGTGCGGGGATTTTAATGCCCGTCTCCTCGTTGCCGTCCGAAGAGGGGATAGGTACGTTGGGCAAAGGTGCATTCGCTTTTGTCGATTGGTTGCATTCGGCAGGTATGCGCATTTGGCAGGTATTGCCGTTGTTGCCGACGGGCTACGGCGACAGTCCCTATCAATCGTGTGCGTCGAACGCATTGAATTATTATTTTATCGATTTGGAAACGCTTGCAGGCGAAGGGCTTTTGGAAGAAGCCGAATATCGTTCCGTCGAATGGGGAGCGGACGCGCGGCGCGTAGATTATACGCGGCTGTTTCGTTCTAAAATCCCCGTTTTGGAAAAAGCGTTCGCGCGGTTTTCGAAAAACGAACCGACTTGGCAAGCTTTTTTGCAAGAGGGAAAATATTACGATTTTGCCGTGTTCATGACGTTGAAACGGAAAAACGGCTACGCGCCTTGGCAAGAATGGCAGGAAGCCGAACGCAGTCCCGAAACGCTCCCTTCGGCTTTTTATGCGGAATACGCCGAAGAAATCGATTTTTGGCAATTTACGCAATATATATTTTTGAAACAGTGGCGTGCGCTTACGGCGTATGCGCACGAAAAAGGCGTGGAGATCATGGGCGATATGCCGATTTATCTTTCCGAGGACAGCGTAGAGATGTGGAAGTATCGCCGAGAGCTGTTTATGTTGGACGAAAATGGTCGGCTTGCCGTGCGCGCGGGCGTGCCGCCCGACGCTTTCTCCGAGGACGGGCAGCTGTGGGGAAATCCCGTGTACGATTGGGATAAAATGCGCGAAAACGGCTACGCTTGGTGGCGAAACCGCATCGTCGATATGTTGCAAACGCAATTCGACGTCGTGCGCATCGATCATTTTCGCGCTTTCGATCGCTTTTACGCCGTTCCGTTCGGTGCGGACAGCGCGCGTGAGGGCGAATGGCTGGACGGTCCGAAAGCCGAGTTGTTCGTCGGCATGGAAAACTTATCCGTCGTTGCGGAGGATCTGGGCGTGATAGACGACGGCGTTCGCTCGTTGTTGCGCGCAACGGGCTATCCCGGTATGAAAGTTTTTCAATTCGCTTTCGACGGCAACGCCGACAATGAATATTTGCCGTCTAATTTCACCGACGAAAATTGCGTAGCGTATACGGGCACGCACGACAACGATACGTTGCGCTCCTTTATCGAGAGTATGGACGTAGCCGAACGCAAAGCGTTTGAACGGGTTTTTGAAGAGGAGTGTCTTATCGCGGACGTGGCGTATTTGACGGAAAGCGCGGAAACGGAATGCGAAAGCGCAATCGAACTGTTGTTCGCTTCTAAGGCGAATACGGTGATCGTGCCCATGCAGGACGTATTGTGCATGGGCGCGGAAGCTCGCTTGAACGCGCCTGCAACCCTTTCGGAAACAAATTGGACGTTTCGCTTTCTCGAAAAGGATTTCGGAAGAAGAAAAGCCGCATGGTTGAAAAATCTTACGGAAACGTACGCGCGGTAAAAGATCGCGCAAGTATAAAAAAAGAAAAAATAACCGACAATTAAGGCAATGCCGCGCGAGATCGACGGCTTGCCTTTTCTTTTGCTTAGCAAAAAGGCGATTGAAAGCAAAAGCAAAATTCGTCCAAAGCAATCTTTCGTATAAAAAAGCGTAAATAAGCAACACTAAGAGAAAGCCGCTTTTTGCGGCGGAGGTGGAATATGCGAAGATTCGGAAAAAGCATTTGCGGCGCACTCGCGCTGTGCGCCGCATTTACGGCGTCGGGCTGTAAAGGAAAAGACGGCGCGGAAATAAAACTTACCGTTTGGACGTCGGAGGCGGATCGCGCGTTTGCGCAGTCGGTCGCGGAAGCGTTCCAAGCGGAACGGACGGATAAAAAGTATCGGTTTGTCATCGACGCGCAAGGGGAAAACGACGTGGCGACGCGCGTTTTGAACGACGTGGAAAACGCCGCGGACGTGTATTCGTGTTTAAGCGATCAGTTGCCGAAACTCATCAACGGCGACGCTTTGGCTCGCGTTGCGGGAGAGCGACTTCGGCGCGTTGAAGACGCCAACTCGGAGGAATCCATGGACGCCGTTACGGAAACGGTGAACGGGGAAACGGGCGTATATGGTATGCCGTATACCGACAATACTTTTTTTCTGTATTACGATAGCGCGGCGTTGAGCGCGGAGGACGTGCAAAGCATAGACGGCATTTTGGCAAAATGTTCGGCAAAACGGCAATTTGCCTTTCCGATGACGGACGGTTGGTATACGACGGCGTTCTTTTTCGGAAAATCGCTCGGCTATACGGTGCGCTACGACGAAAATTTGGCGGAAACGTTTATTTCCTGCGATTTCGGCGGCGAAACGGGACAAAGCGTCGCTTCGGCAATGTGGGCGTACGTACGCGACGAACGCTATAAAGCCGACGCCGACGATTCTAAGATTGTGGCAGGATTTAACGACGGATCGATTATTGCCGCCGTTTCGGGAATATGGAATCGGAGCGCGATAGAAAAATATCTCGGAAAAAATTTTGCCGCGGCAAAGTTGCCGACGTATAGTTATACGGAGGGCGGTTCGACGGAGCAAGTGCAGCTCGTTTCTTTTGCCGGTTATAAGCTGATGGGCGTCAATAATTATTCGGCGAATAAAACGGACGCGTTGGATTTTGCGGAGTTTTACACGAATCGAGAAAACCAAGTCAAACATTTCGAGGCGCGCGGATACGTGCCGACGGATACGAAAGCGAGAAAGGACGAGCGCGTAGCTTCGGATGTTTGCGCGCAAGCAATCACGGCGCAACTCGCATATAGCAAAACGCAAAAGCGCGTGCCGTCCACGTTGTGGCTTCCCATGGAGGGCTTGGGCGCGGCAATGATTACGGGTGCGCAAACGGGTGCGTTCGACTTACGCGGACAGCTTACGGCGTGCGTGTCAGCCATCGAAAAATCGGAAAAGTAAACCGACGTTCGGAGGGGAAGAGGAATATGCGAGAAAAACAATCGAAAAAAACGAACGGTCGTATCGGGCTGTTTCGGGCATGGAAGGACGGTTCGGCGTATACTCGAATTTCCTTTGTCGTTTCGGGCTTCGGGCAGATTGCGCGCGGCCAGATTGCGAAAGGCGCGTGCTATATGGCGTTGCAGCTTCTCTATATGCTGTTTTTGATATTTTTCGGCGGCGGCTATATGCTTCGGTTGTTTTCTGGAAAGCTGGGGACGCGCGTTTCGGGGGAGTATTGGAACGAAACGCTGCAAATTTTCGAGAAAGTGAAAGGCGACAATAGCTTCCTCATTTTATTGTACGGCGTAGTGAGCGTGGTTTTGACGTTGCTCTTCATAATCTCGTGGCGCAATAACGTATGCGGAAGCTATGCGAACGATTTGCGCCTGCGTGAGGGAAGAACGCTAAACGATTTTCGTGCGGATTTGCGCGTGTTGTTCAACGAGAAATTTTATATCGCGTTGCTTGCGCTTCCCTTCGTCGGATTGCTGATTTTTACGGTGATGCCGTTGATTTTTATGATTTTGTTGGCGTTTACCAATTACGATTACGCGCATATGCCGCCGGGGAAGCTGTTCGGCTGGGTTGGGTTGTCGAATTTTCGTTTGTTGTTTTCTACGGGCGGCGCGGGCTTTGCGGCGGTATTTTTACGCGTGCTGCTTTGGACGTTCGTTTGGGCGTTTTTCGCGACGTTCAGCAATTATTTTTTCGGTCTGCTTTTGGCGTTGCTTATCCATAAAAAGGGTATACGCTTAAAAGGTTTTTGGCGTACGCTGTTCGTGACGGCGATTGCCGTTCCGCAATTCGTCACCCTGCTTCTAATGCAGAAAATTTTGGACGGCGACGGCATACTCAATAAAATCTTAGGGACGAATATACTATGGCTTGCCGACCAACGATATTTTGCTTTATTGCCGCGGATGACGATCATTCTCGTGAATATTTGGATCGGTGTTCCGTACACTTTGTTGCTTTGCACGGGGATTTTAATGAATTTGCCGACAGATTGCTACGAAGCGGCTCGGATAGACGGCGCAAGCGGCTTGCGGATCTTTTTCGACATCACGTTGCCGTATATGTTGCACGTCACGACACCGTATCTGATTACGCAATTCGTAGGAAATCTTAATAATTTCAACGTGATTTGGTTGCTTACGGGCGGCGGACCTGTCGATAATTTGCATTACGGCGGCGGCTCGCAGGCGCAAGCGACGGACTTGCTCGTAACTTGGCTGTACCGCTTGACGACCGACCAAAATCCGAAATATAACGTTGCTTCCGTAATCGGCGTGGTAATTTTCGCGCTTAGCGCGATATTGTCGCTGATAACGTACAACCGCACGTCGGCGGCGCGAAGCGAGGAGGCGTTTCAATGAAAGGCGGAATTATGCGTATCGGGCGCGGAATGTCCGACGCGGCGGCGTACGTCGCGTTGGCGTTGCTCGCTTTTATCTGGGTGTTGCCGATTTTCTATTTGTTATATACGGCGTTTCGCGTAACGCCGTCCACGGGAATTATCAACACGCTGTTCCCGAGCGATTTGCAACTCGGTTTTGCGAATTTTAAAAAACTATTTTCCGAAACGCTGTTTGCGCGCTGGCTGTGGAATACGGTTCGGGTGGCGGCTTGTTCCTGTCTGCTTACGACGTTGTTCGTGCTTATGGTGAGTTATGCACTGTCGAGAATGCGCTTTAAGTATCGGAAAACAATTGTCAACGTTTTGCTCGTTTTGGGAATGTTTCCGGGGTTTATGAGCATGATTGCCGTATATTTCATCTTGAAAGCGATGGGCTTGACGAATTCGCTCGTCGCGCTCGTCATGGTATATTCGGGCAGCGCGGCGTTGTCGTACTACGTATGCAAAGGCTTTTTTGATACGATTCCGATGGCAATGGAGGAAGCGGCGATTTTGGAGGGCGCAAGCCGCCCCGTCATCTTTTTCAAAATTATTTTGCCTATGGCAAAACCGATTATCGTCTATACGGTGCTTACCTCTTTTATTGCGCCGTGGTGTGATTTTATCTTCGTCAATACGATTATCGGCGATCGAGAAAAATACACCGTTTCCTTGGGACTTTACAAAATGATCAACGGGGAAAAGAGCGGATTTAACGACAATTTTACCGTTTTTTGTGCAGGTGCGTGCGTAGTGGGCGGCATAATCACGACGTTGTTTATGAGTATGCAACGCTATTACGTCGATGGGGTGACGAGCGGCGCGGTAAAGGGTTAAGCGTGAAGAATATAGGCAGCCGTTAAAACGGCTGCCTATATTATATTTTTCTGTTTTTGATGACGAGCGTTTCCAAGAGCGCGACGACGGCGTACATGGCGGCGGCGAGTATGCAAAGGATAAACACCGCGCTCATTACGAGGTCGAGCTTAAACACTTGCCCGCCGTATACGATCAAATAGCCGATACCGGCTTTGGAAACGATATATTCGCCCATAATCGAGCCGATCCACGCCATGCCGACGTTGATTTTCAGCATAGAGATAAAGCTCGGCAACGACGAGGGAATTACGAGTTTTCGTAAAATTTGCAGTTTGCTCGCGCCCATCGATTTTAATAAGAGGATTTTGTTTGCGTCGGTGGCGGTAAAGCCGCTCAGCATATTCAAAATCGCTACGATCAAGCCGATGAGGACGGTCATGAATACGATTGCTTTCGCACCTGTGCCGCACCAAATGATAATCAGCGGCCCTAACGCGATTTTCGGCAGGGCGTTTAATACTACGAAATAGGGTTCTAAAACGCGCCTTGTCGTTTCGCTCCACCAAAGGAGAAGCGCGGCGGAATAGCCGAGTGCGACGGCGATTAGAAATCCTGCGATCGTTTCGAGCAGAGTGGTTTTCAGGTGTAAGAACAAGCTTCCGCTTTCGTACAGGTCTTGTAATGCGGCGATAATGCGGCTCGGGGAACTCGTGATAAAGGGGTTGATCCATTCGAAGTAAGCGGAAAGTTCCCACAAGGTTAAAATAAGCAGTAAAATCGACGCGCGCATAGCGGTTACGAAAATGTTTTTTCTTTGTACGCCTCTAAGATACGCGATATGTTCTTTCGAGTAGGTTTGTATGTTTTTCATGCGTTCAGCTCCTTCCAAAGTACTTCGAACCATTTTGAAAATTCTTTATTTTACACTTATATATGATCTACTTTGAAAAAATGATTCCGTACCATCTGCTGCTATGTGATACTCTTTTACAGAGTAATAATATATTGTAAAACCTTCTGTATCATAAACTAAGTTTTCTACATTTGTTTTATTTGCTGTAAAGTATCTTATATCACTTTTTGGTAATGAACTATCTGTTTTTACTGTTACATTTGTGTATCCAAATTCTTTTATACACTCATCTATTAAAGTTTTTAATTTTGCC
>CAYWML010000015.1:0-24878 GCA_964459515.1 uncultured Clostridia bacterium
GCCGAACGCGATCAATACGGACGGCTTCGAAAAACCGATCTTACGCGCAGGCGAAGGAAAAACGCATTATATTCGGTTGGAATTTTAATAAACAAAAACGAGCTTTACTTTATTAGCGTAGAGCGTTTTTGGCATATGCTAATTGAATTGACTAAGAGTTTATTGAAGTGTAGTTTATTCTTTAAAAAGAAGAATTCATCTCCGTTTTTAATTGTTTTTTTCAAAAAATGGTAAAAGTGGTGCCGATTTTTGTGATATAATATAACGCTAAATTAAAAAAAATGCTATAATCGTTTTTTGGGAAAACGCTGTAGAATCGTCAATCGTTATCCGATAGATTTTCTAAAAGGAGCAGATCGGAAGAAAAGAACTCGGATAGTTCAATATTGAAGCCTCAGAAAGTTCGTTTGTATTTTAATTTTCCATATTACGATGAAGAAGATGATTTGGAAGAGATTGACGCATTCCTCGAAGGCGGAGTAAAAAGGCAAAAGAAAAACGCCAAAAGCTCGATAGCCCTGTTAATGAGACGTATTGATGCTGTGTCTGTGCAATACGGATATATGGAGAAAAATAGCAGTTGCAGGTACTTATATTTTTGCGGATTTGCACACCATTATTTAGATCGTTTTTTCTTGACCTTGCTTAAAAAAAATATTATAGTATTCAAAAACTCGATTGTGAAACTATACGCACCTTCATAGAAAAGGTTATCGTTCATAAGGCAGAAAAAATGATGGCAAGCGTTGTCAAAGAATTGAAATTAAATACATCGGAATTGGCTCGGTTCCCATTTCCAAATTAAAAAGGTATAGCCGTGATTTGACTATACCTTAATTTTTAAGGAATTAAAATTCCTTAGTCGCGCCTTCTTTTTCGGCGTTCGTGGGTTTGGTTTTACGTATACAGCGTTCGTTTTGCGGCGGCAAACACGCGTTGGAGCGGCAAAAACAGAAACAGCGTGGAAATCGCCGCGCATACGATTTGCGGAAACATGATCGGCAACGAAGCGAGGAAATACATTTTGAAAGCGCGCTTGGAATAGCCGTACCAAAGCGGCGTCAAAATATTATCGATCATCGTGAAACACGCCGTGCAAATGCAAACGACGAGCACGAGATAGGGGAGCGCTTGCACGGGCGTGCGCCGCCTTTTCCCCAATAAGCCGAACGTCAGCGCGAAGGTGTTGAAATACAGCAAATATAAAATCAACACGGGCACGTACACGCCGAAAATAATTTGTCGTAGCAGGGAGAACGCAGTCGCGGCAAGCATGCCGCGTTTTGCCCCCATAACGTACGCGTACGACAAAAACAATACGGTGACAAGCTCCACCCCCGGCACCATGGAAAGACAAAGTTGTGCCGCGATTACCAGCGCGACGAACATTGCCAAATATGTACATTCCTTTGCGGAACGCGCCTTTCCGCTTTTTTTCGTTTTCACCGTTGAACGCATACCTGCTATATCGCTACATGGTGTTGCTTGTTCTGAAACGTTCGCTTTTTTCTTGCGCATACCGATTTAATAGCTCGATAAAGCCCAAATGTAATATCCGTTTTCCGCGATCGGAAGTTCCGTCACGCCGAGTATAGACGAACCATAAGTCTTTCCTTCGTATGTATACGAGCCCCACGCCGTATTGCTCAGTTCCGTATCCGAGGTATAAAGTGCCCAGAATTGTTTGCCTGTTGGCGTAACGCCGTTTAGGGAAGACAGAAACGTGCCGTTCATGGTATAGGTGATCTTGTCGGACTCTTGCAGGTCTTTCATAACGTCGATCAATTTATATTCGTCGCGGCATATGTCTACGTGGATCACAAGACAGTCGTTCGTCTTTTTTAAAACGGCGTAACTAAGCGATAATGCGATGTCATTGGAAGTTTCGTCGGGTTCAACGGAAGAGTTGTCGATGGAAGAGCTTTCTTCGGGAATAACGGAAGAGTTGTCGTTGCAACCGCCGAAAGCGATCGGCGTCACAAAAAGACAGAGAAAAGAAAGTATACAACAAAGTTTGCGTTTCATAAATAACGCCTCCTAAAAAAAATTTTCCCTTTTACACCGAGTGGCGCAAGGGAAAAAGGGCAAACAAAACAACGCCGTCGATTTTTCGGACAGCTGTTTTCGCCTTGTTTTCGCGTCCCCTCAAAAACTCGGTGTTGCTAAAATATACGGCAGGTCTCCCGACTTACAGCGTTTCGTAAACGTCGTTCAACGCATACCTGCACCCTTCCTTCCCGTTTTTTACAGTGCAAGGGGCAAAACGCTCTTACGGTTGCGGGGGCAGTGCGGCAATGCCGAAAAACGCGGCGTTCCGTCTTCCCTATTAAACGCCCTGCGCACAGAGCGTACCGTATATTCGTATTCGATTAAGTTTATTATATCGGCTTTGCGTAAAAAAAGCAAGCGTTTTTCGAAAAAAACGCCGCAATTTTATATAAAGAAGATAATGCAGCCGAAACCGATGCCGAGCGCCGCCCCGATAATCAGATCGGACGGATAGTGCAATCCTGCGGCGAAGCGTACGTAGCCGAGCAAAGCCGCCGCAAGAAACAAAAACGCCCCGAGAAAGGGAAAGTGCGCCGCCGATACGACGGCAATGACGAACGCGCACGCCACGTGTCTGCTGGGGCAAGAACACCCGTTTTTGCCGCTTTTTTCGATAAGCGGCTGTATACCTGCGCCGTTTTCCGCGTAGGGGCGCGGGCGGTCGATGCCGAGGCGCAACATCGTGGTGCACAGTACGCAACAGCACGGAAGAAATAAAAACGCCGTAAATTGTAGCGGCGGAAGCTTATCCGTTTTTCCGAAATACAGCGTGATCGTCGCGTAGGCGATTACGAACAGCAGCGAAAGGCAAGTGTTTCCGAGTTTCAACGCGCGCAACGCTTTCGGGCGCGCCCGATAGAAAGCCGCATTTTTTTCATAAAGAATTTTATAATCGTATTGCATGGCAACAGTATAGCACAAATCGACGGATTTGTAAAGCAAAAGGGGGAGTTCTTAAATAAGGAGACGCGAAAGGTGTTCGCGCCTCCTTTTGCATGGTAGAATAATTACGCTTTTTGCGCCGCTTCGACGATCTTCGGGACGAGCATGGGCGGCACGTCCTCATAATCCAAGAATTCGGAAACGAATTTACCGCTGCCGCGCGTTAAGGAGCGAAGCTCCATGGTGTACGTTTTGATTTCCGCGAGCGGCACTTCCGCCGTGATGATAGAACGCGTGCCTTCGGTATCCGTGCCCATAATTCTGCCGCGGCGTTTGTTGATGTCGCCCATGACGTCGCCGAGATAGTCGCTCGGCACGGCGATTTTCAAGGTATGGATCGGTTCCAACAAAGCGGGTTTTGCGTTTTTCAAGCCCTCTTTGAAAGCGATTGCCGCCGCCATTTTGAAGGACAGTTCGTTCGAGTCTACGTCGTGATAACTTCCGTCGTAGAGTACCGCTTTCAGCCCCGTGACGGGATAGCCTGCCAACGGACCTTCCGCCATGCACTCGCGCAAGCCCTTTTCCACGGCAGGGAAATAGTTTTTCGGCACTGCGCCGCCGACGACTTCTTCCTCGAAGATAAATTCTTCTTCGCAAGGGGAGAAGCGGATCTTGACGTGTCCGTATTGCCCGTGACCGCCCGATTGTTTCTTGTGCTTGCCTTCCGCTTCCGCGTTGCCGCGGATAGTTTCGCGATACGCGATCTTCGGTTCGGAAAGTTTCATATCCACGCCGTAGCGCGCTTTTACGCGTTTTGCGAGCAGTTCGAGTTGCACGTCGCCCTGTCCGCCGAGCAACATTTCGCCCGTTTCGGCATTCTTTTCGATGGAGAAGGTGTAGTCCTCTTCTTTAAGTTTTGCAAGCCCTGCAAACACTTTGTCCTCTTCGCCTTTCTTTTCCGCCGCGACGGACATGAAAAGGGTGGGCTTCGGGAAGTAAATGGGGGTAAATTTCACTTTGGCGTTTATATCGCAAAGGGTGTCGCCCGTGTTGGTGTTGTTCAATTTATTCACCGCGCCGATATCGCCGGGGGCGAGTTCGTCCACCGCTTCCATTTTCTTGCCGCGCAAAACGTAAATCTGCCCGATGCGTTCTTCCGTTTCCGTGTTGGGATTCCACACGGTAGAGCCGCTTTTCAAAACGCCGCGGAAAGATTTTAGATAGCTGAGTTTTCCCGAGAAGGGATCGATGACCGTCTTAAATACCTGCGCCGCAAACGGAGCGTTGGCTTCCGTATGTAAAGAGTAGACTTTTCCGTGGTCGTTCAGGTCTTCCACCATAGTGTTCAAACGCTCGCGCGCGAGGGGCATGTACGTAACGATCTCGTTTAAGAGATTTATGACGCCGCGGTTGGTAAGGGCAGAGCCTGCCATGACGGGGATAGTATTGACGGCGGCGATACCGAGGCGAATGCCGCGTATCGTTTCTTCGCGCGTCAAGCTGCCCGTTTCAAAATATTTATCCAACAATTGCTCGTCGTTTTCCGCCGCCGTTTCCATCAGTTGCGCTTTCATTTCTTCTACTTGCGCGCGCATATCGGCAGGGATTTCGATTTCCTGCGGCGCGTTTTCCTTAAAGAGATAAGCGCGCTCCTGCAAAGCGTTGATACAGCCCTGCATTTTTCCGTTTTCCATAATCGGGATTTGAATGGGCGCGAGTTTGCCTGCGTACTTCGCGCGCAGCGCGTTCACCGTGCCTGCGTAGTCGGCGTTTTCTTTATCCATGCCGTTGATGAAGATGATAAGCGGCTTTCCGAGCTTTAAGCAGGAATCCACGATGTTTTCCGCGCCGATCGGCAAAACGCCGTTCGCGTCGATGACGAGAAGCGCGCCGCCTGCCGCGCGCAAGCCTTCCGCGCGTTCGCCCTCGAAGTCGTAATACCCCGGCAGATCGAGCAGGTTGACTTTTACGTTTTTCCAGATAAGATTGGAACAAGAGGTAAAGACGGACATCTTTTTTGCCTTTTCCAAATCGTCGTAATCGCTGACGGTAGTGCCGTCGGCTACTTTGCCCATGCGGTCGATGACGCCGCTGTTCAACAGCATCGCTTCCACGAGCGTGGTTTTGCCTTCGCCGCTGTGCCCTACGACCGCAATGTTGCGGATGCTCTCAAATGTGTTGCTCATAATTTTTTCATATCCCCCTTTGTAGTTAAATGGATTTTATCGGCAGGTGGGGCGTAAAACCCTTTCGACGCGTCTTTTCGACGGGCGGATTTTACAAGAAACCGATAATTGCAACTATTATAGTATATTTTTTTATTTTTTTCAAGGGGTTTTTGAAAAATTGTTTCAATTTTTTTGGAATTTTTTCTTATACCCCCCTAAAAAAGCCGTTTTTCGCGGCGTTTCCCCGTCATTGCGAGGAGCGAAGCGACGTGGCAATCTCGTGGCAAGCCACGGCTTGCCGCGAAATGTAAGCTCTGCCATATAAGAAATGCCTATAATCTCCATGTTCCTCCCCTCCGCCGCAGGCGGAGGGGAGGAACATGGGCGTGCTCCGTATTGTACGCTTTCCTTTCGCGACGACTCTAAATCCGTTTGACAAACGCGAAAAAAGGGATTATAATAAAATCGTTATGGAAAGAATCTATTTGGATCATGCGGCGACTACGCCGCTTTCGGCGGAGGTTTTGCAGGCAATGCTTCCGTATTATACGGAAAATTACGGCAACGCGGACTCTCCGCACGGCTTAGGCAGGCGCGCCATGCAGGCGGTGGACGACGCGCGCGACGGCTTGGCTGCCGCAATCGGGGCGAAACCGAGCGAGATATATTTCACTTCGGGCGGCACGGAGGCGGACAATTGGGCGATTGTCGGCGGCGCGCTCGCCGCACGGGAGAAGGGCAGGGACGAAGTGCTCCTCTCCGCCGTGGAGCACCACGCCGCGCTTTTCGCAGGGGAGCAGCTCCGTCGCTTGGGCTTTTCCGTGCGCCTGTTGCCCGTGGACGAAAACGGCGTGTTGCGCTTAGAGTGCTTGGAGGCGGCGTTGTCGTCGAAAACCGCTCTCGTCGGCGTTATGGCGGCGAACAACGAAACGGGCGTTTTGCAGCCCGTCGCGGAATGCGCGCGACTTGCCCGTGCGGCAGGGGCGATATTTTTCACGGACGCCGTGCAATACGCGCCCTATTATCCCTTGGACGTAAAGGCGATGGGGGCGGATATGCTTTCCCTGTCCGCGCATAAATTTTACGGCCCGAAAGGTTGCGGCGCGCTGTATATCCGCGGCGGCGTGAAGATAGAACGCTTGATCGGCGGCGGCGAGCAGGAGCGCGGCTTGCGCGGCGGCACGACGAATGTGCCTTCCGTCGTCGGGCTTTGCGAAGCGTATCGCCGAAACAAGGCTACCATGGCTCAAACGAACGCGCATTTGCAACGTTTGTGCAACGTGTTTTCGGAAACGCTTTCTCCGCTTTCGGGCGTTTCCGTCAACGGCGGCGAAAACCGACTTTTCGGCGTGTTGAATTTGCGCTTTTCGGGGGTACGTAACACCGATTTGGCGCACAACCTCGATTTGCGCGGCGTTTGCGTTTCCGTCGGTTCTGCCTGCGCGAGCGGATCTACGGAAGCGAGCCACGTGTTGCTCGCCATGGGCATGACGGAAGAGGCGGCTCGGGAAAGCGTGCGTTTCAGTTTCGGAAAGGACAATACGGAGGCAGAGGTGCGCGCGGCGGCGACGACGACGGCGGAGTTGGTACGTCGATTGCGTGGCGAGGCGTAGCGAAAAGAAAGTACGGAAAACGGCGTAAATTTTTTCGCAAAACCCCCTCGCCGATTCTTTACTATTTGAAAAATATGTGGTATAATAACGAAGTAACCAATAAATCGGAGGTAACAACAATGGCACATGTAATTTCTGAGGAATGTCTTGCTTGCGGCGCGTGCGCGGACACCTGCCCCGTAGGTGCGATTTCCATGGGTGACAACGGTATTTACGTCATCAACGAAGAATGCGTGGATTGCGGCGCGTGCGAAGACGTATGCCCCGTAGGCGCGATTAAAGCGGAGTAAATTGCAGCGAAAAGCGAAAGAGGACGTCGTGCGACGTCCTCTTTACTTTGTTGCCGAAAACCGCGGCGCGGAAAACACCGCGGCTACGGCGGCGCAATTATCGGAGCGTGCTCCGTTGCGCGGCATGACATCGGTCGAGGGAGCGTTCGGCGGCGGCTTTCATCGCCGCCAGCTTCTTGCTCAATCCGAGTAACAGCCGCTCGAGCAATCCTAAAAGGAGTACGTCGAGTCCAAACAGATGCAACAACAGAATCCCTTTTGCTTTCATGATCCATTCTCCTTTTCTTGCCGAAATCTACGAAAAGAATCGGAAAACGCCGTTGCCGAGCCGTTCGGGGGAAAAGTCGGCTCGTTGCCTGTCACCCTTACAGTATAGCACGCAAAATTCGTTTGTCAAGGGGGCAGTAACCTGTTTTTTCGTTTTTTACGTAAAAAAAATTTACGAACGCTCGGCGAGTCGTCGGGAAAACTTGACAATTCGCTTTTTCTTTTGTATAATGAAAGCAAGCTTTTTGAAGAAAGGTAGGAGTATGGTTATTTTGGGGATAGATCCGGGGCTTGCGACGCTCGGATACGGCGTAGTGGAAAAGAACGCGCGCGGCGAGTTTCGCGCGGTGGCGTGCGGCGCGGTCGTTACGCCGAAAGAAGAGGACTTGCCCGTTCGTTTGGCTATGTTGGAAGCACAGCTCACCGAGCTGTTGGAAAAATACAAACCCGACGAGATCGCCATGGAGGAGTTGTTTTTCTCCAAAAACATAACGACGGGTATCGCCGTGGCGCACGCGCGCGGCGTCGCGTTGCTCACTTGCGTAAAGGCGTGCGGCAGATTGTACGAATACACGCCCATGCAGATCAAACAAGCCCTTACGGGATACGGCAAGGCGGATAAAAAGCAAATGCAGTCGGTGGTCGCTTCCCTGCTCCGATTGAAAGAGATTCCGAAACCCGACGATGCCGCGGACGCTTTGGCAATCGCGCTTTGTCACGGCTATTCCAGCCGCTTCGGGGAGTTGTTCGCCGTCGGAAACATGACGCGTACTAAAGGGCACAACGCCGCCCCTGCGAGCGCGTATCGGGAGCTTATGGAAGCGGCGGAGCGCGACGGAAAGCGATCGGGCAAATCGTCGCGCGGATTTTCTTCGGCGCAGAATGCGGACGCGTTGCAAAAAGCGACGGGGCTTTCGGGCGTGACGGGGGTAGGAAGAGCGTCGATCGCGCGTACGATAAGCGCGAAGGAGGATAAAAAATGATTGCGTATTTAAGAGGTCGCGTATTGATGACGACGACGGAAACGGCGGTTTTGGACGTCAACGGCGTGGGGTACGAAGCCTATTGCTCGGGCGAAGCGTTGCGTAAACTCGTCGTCGGGGAAATTGCGGAGCTGTACACCTATTTGCAGGCGAAAGAGGACGGCGTAACGCTGTTCGGCTTCGAGTCGATAAAAGAAAAAGAAATGTTTTTGCGGTTGATCACCGTTTCGGGCGTAGGTCCGAAATTGGCGATCAGCGTTTTCGCTTCGTTGCGCGCGGAGGAATTGGCGTCGGCGATTTTCACGGCGGACGTCAAGCGGCTCAGCGCGGTAAAAGGCTTGGGCAAAAAAACGGCGGAAAAAATCGTCTTGGAATTGCACGGAAAAATATCGGCGGCGGAGCTTTTGGACGCGAACGGCGACGGTTGGCAGCCTGCGCAGGCTGAGCCGAGCGGCAGGCTTTCGGCAGAGGACGAAGAAGCGGTTTCGGCATTGACGGGCTTGGGCTTTACGCGCACGGAAAGCGTGCAAGCGGTAAAGCGCGCGAGGGAGAACGGCGCAAGGACGTTGGAAGAGGTCATTCGCAAGGCTTTGCAAGGCAGTTGACGAGGCGTAGAAGAGGAAAAGGAATATGTTTGACGAAGAATACGGCGCAGACGAAAGCTTGATCGTCGGCACGAAAACGGAATACGACGCGGAAGAGAACGTATTGCGCCCCAAAACGATGTCCGATTATATCGGGCAACAAAAGGTGAAAGAAAATCTCGGCGTATATATCGCGGCGGCGAAAGCGCGCGGCGAAGCGCTCGACCACGTGCTGTTGTACGGCCCTCCCGGGCTGGGTAAAACCACCCTTTCGCACATCATCGCCAACGAGCTGGGCGTGGCGATTAAGCTCACGAGCGGTCCCGCTATCGAACGTTCGGGCGATCTTGCGGCGATATTGACCAATCTCAACGAGGGCGACGTGCTGTTCATAGACGAGATTCACCGTTTGAATCGTTCGGTGGAGGAAATTCTGTATTCGGCAATGGAGGATTACGCCCTCGACATTATCGTGGGGAAAGGTCCGTCCGCGCGGAATATCCGCTTCGCCTTAAAACGATTTACCTTGATCGGCGCGACGACGAGGGTAGGTATGCTTGCCGCGCCGTTGCGCGATCGTTTCGGGATTATCAATCGCTTGGAAATGTACACGCCGCGCGAATTGCAGGAAATCGTCACGCGCTCCGCACGTGCGTTGGATATCGCGATTGCGGACGAGGCAGCGGCGGAAATTTCCCGTCGCAGTCGCGGTACGCCGCGTATCGCCAATCGTTTGCTCAAACGCGTACGCGATTTTTCGCTCGTGAAAGGCAATCGGGAAATCACGCGCGAGGACGCGCGCTTCGCGCTGTCGCGCTTGGAAATCGACGAGTTGGGCTTGGACGAAACGGACAGAAGTTTGCTCCGCGCGTTGATCGAGAAGTTCGGCGGCGGTCCGACGGGGCTGGAAACTTTGGCAGCCACGATCAACGAGGACGCCAACACCATCGAAGACGTGTACGAGCCGTACCTTTTGCAGCTCGGCTTTATCGCGCGTACGCCGCGCGGCAGAATTTGCCTGAAAGACGGCTACGCCCACATGGGTTACGCGCCGAGTGAAAAAGCGCGCAAACAAATATCTTTGTTCGAGGCGGACGATTAAATGCGGTTTCGGACGCATCGTGCGCGTTTGTCGATAGGTCGGCAGAATTGGAAGGAGGAAACATAACGCTATGTATACTTTCGGAAAGGCAAAATGGATAGCCTGCGACAAGCAGTACGCCGCGCCGCTTGTCGTAAAACGGTTTACGGCGCAAGAAGCGCAAACGGCGAAAATTTCCGTTTTCGGGCTGGGATATTACGAATTGTTCGTCAACGGCGAACGGATCGGCGAGGACTTTTTTAAGCCCGCTTTGTCCGATTACGCGAAGCGTGATTGTACGAAATTCGCCTATCCTACATCGGACGAAACGACGCAACGGGTGTACTACAACGAATACGATTTGCCGATTCGGCGCGGAGAAAATACCGTCGCCGTATTGCTCGGCAACGGCTTTTTTCGGCAGACGAGGCGCGTTTGCGAAGGGAAAACGGTATTCGGCGACAGGTTGCTTTTGTCCTATGCGATCGAGTTGAAAGAGGGGATCGTTTGTACGGACGGTACGGAGCAATGTTCGGAAAGCTTTATCGTCGAAAACAACGTCTTTTTCGGGGAAACGCACGATTATGCGGATTGGGGAGAACATTGCTTCGACGGGGAGCGTTTACGGAACGTCGCGCCCGTGACGGTCGTCGAACCGACGGCAACGCTGACGAAACAGCTTTGCCCGAACGAGCGTGCGGAGCGGTGCATACAACCGAAAAAGCTCTTTTCCGAAAACGGAAAGACGGTGTACGACGTCGGGGAGAACATCACGGGTTTCGTTCGTCTTCGTCCGTTGTCTCGGACGGTAATCGTTCGGCACGCGGAGGCGTTGGACGGCGAAAAATTGAACTATGTTTCGTCGGGCGAAAGACAGATACAGACGGCGGAATATCGCAACGCCGTCGGGCGGGCGACGCACCCGTGGTTTCATTGGAGCGGTTTCCGCTATTTCGAGATCGAGGGCGAAGCCGCGGACATCGAGGTTGTCGTCGTGCACACCTACATAGAACCGCGCCTGAAATTTCGTTGCGGCAACGAAACTTTGAATTGGCTTTTCGAGGCGTATTGCAGAACGCAGAAGAGCGGTTTGCACGGCGGCATAACGATGGATTGTCCGCATAGAGAACGGCTCGGCTATACGGGCGACGGACAGCTCGTCGCGGAAAGCGCGATGCTTTCGCTGGATTGCAAGTCGGTCTTTGAAAAATGGATGCAGGATATCGCCGATTGTCAGGATATAAAAAGCGGACACGTACAGCACACCGCGCCGTTTATGGGCGGCGGAGGCGGTCCCGGGGGCTGGGGATCGGCAATCGTAATCGTGCCGTACACGCATTATCGGCTGTTCGGCGAGAAAGAAATTTTGCGGAAATTCTATCCGAATATGCAAAGGTGGCTTGCGTGCATGCAAGGCTTTTGCGAAAACGGGCTTATCGTCCGCGAACGCGAGGGCGGTTGGTGCTTGGGCGATTGGTGTACGCCGCAAAAGGTGGAAATTCCCGAACCGCTCGTCAATACGTTCTATTACGTGCGTTGCATGGAAATCGTTTCCGAAATCGCGAAAATTTTGGGCGAAAAAGCCGATTATTCCGCCGATATTCGGGCGAGCAAGACGGCAATCGACAAGGCATACCGCGACGAAGCGAGCGGAGAATATTGCGGCAATACGCAAGGGGCAAACGTTTTTGCTTTGCTGATCGGTTCGGGCGACGAACGCACGAAAGCGAAAACGCTGGAAAAATATCGAAAAACGAAGCAATTCGATACGGGCATTTTCGGCACGGATTTGCTTTGCGAATGGTTGGTGCAAGAGGGCGAAATACAGTTGCTCTTCGATTTGCTGACGGGCGAAGATTTCCCTTCGTTCGGCTACATGAAAAAGCAAGGCGCGACGACGCTTTGGGAGGGTTGGCGCGACGATGGCTCGCTGTCGCACCCGATGATGGGCGGTTGCGTGAAACAGCTGGTTTACGGCATTTTGGGCATGAAAGCCGACGTCGGTTTTCGTAAGATCGAATTTTCGCCGAAATACATCGAAGGAATCGGTTTCGTCGAGGCGGAATTGCGCATGGAAACGGGCCAAATAAAGCTTCGTTACGATTATGCGGACGGACGAGTAGCTATGCGCGTTTCGGACGAAAGGACGAAGTCCGCGGAAGAAAAACGGGAATGATTTACGGCGGCGCAATCGCCGAAACAAACGAGGAATATGGAAGAAAAAACGGTATATAAAAAAAGCGATTTTTATTACGATTTGCCCGAGGAGCGAATCGCGCAAACGCCGGCAGAACCGCGCGATTCTTCACGCCTTTTGGTGTACGACCGTGCGAGCAAAAAAATCGAAGACAGGATTTTTCGCGACGTTACGGACTATTTGCATAAGGGCGACGTGCTCGTGCTCAATAATACGCGCGTGATTCCTGCGCGCATGTACGCGCTTACCGAGCACGGCGGCGTTGTCGAGGTGCTTTTGTTGAAGCGGTACGATTTGCATACGTGGGAAGTGCTGATGCGCCCCGGTAAAAAAGGCAAGATCGGCGCGCGCATGACAATCGGCGACGAGCTCGCGTTTACGGTAAAGGACGTCACCGATTCGGGGGAGCGTATCGTGGAATTTGCTTATGCGGGAACGTTCGAGGATATTCTCAGCCGCGTAGGTACGATGCCGTTGCCGCCGTACATTCGCGAAAAGTTGGAAGATCAAGCGCGCTATAACACGGTGTATAGCAAAATCGACGGTTCGGCTGCCGCGCCTACGGCAGGCTTGCATTTCACACCCGAACTTTTGGCGAAATTAAAGGAGAAAGGCGTGGAAGTGGCAGAGGTGTTGTTGCACGTCGGCTTGGGGACGTTCCGCCCCGTCAGCGAGGATATCATCACCGACCATAAAATGCACTCCGAATACTATTCCGTCGGCGAAGAGGCGGCGGAGATCGTCAATCGCGCCAAGCGCGAAGGGCGGCGTGTAATCGCCGTCGGCACGACGTCGGTACGCACTTTGGAAAGCGTAGCGGACGAGCACGGATTTATTACGGCAGGTAGCGGCAACACGCAGATATTTTTATATCCGCCCTACAAAATGAAATGCGTAGACGGATTGATTACCAATTTCCATTTGCCCGAAAGCACCCTGATTATGTTGGTGGCTTGTCTGACGGGCAGGGAGGAGATTTTAAGTGTGTACAAATACGCGGTGGAGCGTAAGTATCGATTCTTTTCCTTCGGCGACGCTTGTTTGATTTTATAACGCATCGCGTTTCTGTGTTGCGGCTCGGTTACATACTATCGGTATGCGCCCTCGCCGCGCCTTGAACCGCTCGGTTCTAAAATCAAACAAAATCGACATAATAGGCACAGTCGTTCTATGTATGCGCCCTCGCCGCGCCTTGAACCGCTCGGTTCTAAAATCAAACAAAATCGACATAATAGGCACATAACAGTTGACAAATGGAATATAATAGGATATAATAGGAGTACATAAAGTAAATATTCTATCGGAGGTTACAATATGGCTTCTGCAAAAATTAACGTAAACACCGACGCCGAAACCAAGAAAGAGGTCGAAGAAGTGTTGGATGCAATGGGGTTGACCATGACCGCGGCAATCAATATGTACCTTAAAAGGATATTGATGGAAGGCGGCATTCCGTTCGAGGTTACGACAAGAGTTCCTAATTCGGTTACCGCGCAAGCGATTGAAGAAGAGCGAAAGATAGCAAGAGACGAAAATGTTCCTTGTTATAATTCGGTTGCGGAATTAAAGGCGTCTATGGGATTATGAGTTATCGAATAAAGCTGTTCGTATATGAAATAATCGAGGACTGTTTGATTTTGGTTTTGAACAGGACGGGAACGCACTCGGATTTGTTTTGATAAGCGGTGGTGGATATGAGCGTTTTTGAAGAGATTAAAGAAGGCTTAAAACAAGCAATTGCTTATAATGACGGGAAATTACAAGCAAGAAAAACGGAAGTTTCAATAGATGACAACGGCAAAACGAAACGTGTAGATTACGCTGTGGAAAAAACCGACAAAAAGGAAATTGAGTAAAAGCGATATGTTTAACGAGTTTTTGAAAGAACAGCTGGAAGACACGAGCTTTAAGGCGGAATACGCTGCTCTTGAACCGAGTTTTGCTATTATAGAAATAATACAAAAAGCAAAGGCAGACGGAATGTCGTGTGAAGAACTTGCCGAAAAAGTCGGTGTTTCTACTGCGTATATAGGCAGGCTCGAACGCGGAACGGCAAACCCGTCTTTGAAAACTTTGCAACGTATCGCAACCGCGCTCGGTAGAAAAGTCCGAATCTCGTTCGTTTAATTGGTGACAGGGAAGGATTAAAATGTCTCTTTGATAGGTGGGAAAAGCAGAATGAACGTTTATGCCAAATATCGGCAATCGGAAGAAGATTATATCGAAAGTCTGCTCACGTTGAGCGAGGAGCAGGCGGTGGTACACCGTATCGACGTGGCGAAGCGTATGCAGGTATCGCAGGCGGCGGTGAATAAAGCGGTGAAATTATTGGTGGAAAAAGGCTACGTTTACGAGGACGGGAAGCATTTGTATTTGACGGCGGACGGCGCGGCGTACGCGAAGTGCGTTTACGAAAAGCATTGCGTAATTCGGGATTATTTATTGCAATGCGGCGTTTCGGCGGCGGTTGCCGAGGCGGACGCTTGCCGCATGGAACATTTGATTTCCGAGGAAACGTTTTCGATGATGAAAACAGCCCTTTCCCGTGCGTGACGATCGGTTTTTTATAAAAAGTCAAGGCGATTTTCGTCTTGGCTTTTTTTTCGATAAGGAGAAGCGCGTTTAGGAGAGCGCGGTGACGTCGACGATTTTTCCGTCTTTCGTTTCCGCGCGGTAGTAGTCCACGCGGTAGAGCCGCGGCGCAACGTCGCGCACCAAGCCGCAAACGTCGGTTTCTTCCGTCGGCACGACTTCGCGGAATTCGCCTAAAAAATCCGTCAAACGTTCGGCTTCCGCCTGTAATTCGTCCGCCAAAAAAAGCCGTATATCCGTGCCGAGCAGCACGCTTTCAAAAAACGCGTACGGCAACAGTTCGTCGGCGATTTTTTCCGTTTCGCGGCTTCCGTCGGCGGCGTTGCGTTGCCGCAGGACGACTTTCCTACGCGCGCAACCGTCCGAAGAAAGTTTCCATACGCAGTCGGTAATCCGTCCCAAGCTGTCGGACAGCGGCAGACTTGCGTGCAATTCGTCGTTTTCCACCGAAAAACGCAGGACGGTTTCCGACAGCGCGCATTCGCCTTTTTGCGTATATACGGCGAGCCGATTTTTGCCTTCGACGAAGCACAATCCCGCATGAAAAGAAATGCCGAACGGGATAAACGACGGGGGCAGGGTTGCGATGAAGAAGCCGTTCGGCGATTCTATGGAAACTTGCGTTTTGCCTTGTCGAAATACGGTGACGAGGCAATCGTCCTTTCGCTTTTGCAGGAGCGGACGCAAAGTTTGATCGAGCGGCGTAAAATCGTAAGCGTAGACGGCGACGGCGTTTTTAAGCGAATACACTTCACAGCCGTCGGGTGGCGTTTCCGTCAGCGATTCCGTCAGAAAAAAACCGACGGGGTGCGCCGCTTGCGGCGTAAATTGCACGAAAACGCGGTCGCGCAGATCTACTTCGGCGGCGCGCGCGAACGTATCGGTTACGCCGAAATACGCGCCGTTGACGGTCAACGCGCAGGGCAGCGCGGATAAAAAATAGATTTTCATACTTTACTATATTCTTTTTTTCAGAAAAAAAGTATAAAACGCGAAAAACGGGTGCATAATTGCAACGCAAAGAAAAGACGGAGGCAAAAGTATGTATAAAATCAACGGCTATACGGAATCGGAAGCAAAAGACTTGGTGGAGTTCATCAAGGAGGGGAAGGAAAAGGGCAAAACGCTCACCTATCTATTCGCCGCGTACGGCATGCAACACGGCAGAGCCAAAGGCAGCGTGCGCAATTATTACTACGCGTTGATGAAGAACGAGAACGCGGACGAGCGTATCGTGCGGTTGTTGGACGGCTCGCACTTGACGGTGGAAAAACTTCGCTCGTTCACGGAGGAAGAAACGGACGAAGCCCTGCGTAGTATACTCGCGGAGAAGAGCAAAGGCTTATCCGTGCGGCGTGCAATCTGCAATCTTTCGGGCGGTGACGATAAATTGATGTTGCGCCTGCAAAACAAATACCGCAACGTTATGAAAAAACAGCCGGAGCGTATCGCCGCGATAGCGCAATCGATGGGCATAGCGGAAGAAACGCCGAGCGAACGACCGCGCGCCGCAGGGGAGAAAATGCCCGACCGCGAATTTTTACGTCGGCGGTTGGAAAACGAGATCAACGCGCTATACGACCGCTTGGCGAAAACCTTAAAATCGGAAAACGAGCGGTTGCGCGCGGAGAACGCGCGTTTGAAAGGACTTTTGCGGGATTCGACGGAAGCGTAAAAAGCGCGCAAAAGATGAAAAAATCTTATTCGTATGCGTTGACAAATATTGCGATAGATAGTATAATAAAAGCAGAATAATACAAAAACGCCGAGCCGCGAAACGCCGCTCGGCGCGAAGGAGTTTTTATGTACGAGTATATTGCAAATTTTGAAAAGCTCGGTTTCGGCATGTTTGTGCATTTCGGCTTATACAGCATTTTGGGCAAAGGCGAATGGGCGAAAGAAATATATGCGATTCCCGACGAGGAGTACAACGCGCTTGCGAAAAAATTCAAAGTAAAAAAGACGTGGGCGAAAGAGCTGGTGCAAACGGCGAAGTCGGCAGGTTGCAAGTACATTACGCTGACAACGCGGCATCACGACGGATTTTCCCTGTTCGACGCATGCGGCTTGAACGATTTCGACGCGGTGCATTCCGCTTCGGGCAGAGATTTAATACGGGAGTTCGTAGACGCTTGCCGCGAGGGCGGTATTCTGCCGATGTTCTATCATACGTTGCTCGATTGGTATAATAAGGATTTCTACAACGATTTTCCGAAGTATCTCGACTATTTGTATAAGAGCGTAGAGCTTCTCTGCACGCGTTACGGAAAAATCGGCGGTTTGTGGTTTGACGGTATGTGGGCGCGTCCGAACGACGATTGGCAGGAAGATCGTCTGTATTCGATGATCCGCCGCAATCAGCCCGAAGCCATGATTATCAACAACACGGGGCTTTCCGAGCTTGGCAAAGTGGGGCATCCCATGCTCGACAGCGTGACGTTCGAGCGCGGCAATCCCGCGTACGTGGATAATTCCGACCGACCGCGCGCCGGGGAAATGTGCCAAGTACTCAACGACCACTGGGGCTATGCGAAGCACGATTGCAACTATAAATCGACGAAAGAACTTATCGAGAATTTGGTGGATTGCCGCCGTTTTAATTGCAATTTCCTGTTAAATGTCGGTTTGACGGGGAACGGCAGCGTAAAGCTTATGGACAAAGCCTTGCTCGGCGAAATCGGCGCGTTTGTCAAAGCGACGAAAGGCTTTATTTACGCGTCGAAGCGCGCGGATATAACGGCGGAAAACGCCGACGTATTGTACGACGGCAAGTATTATTATGCGGTTATCAAGGACGTGCCGATGTCCGCCGATCCGAACGTACAGCTCGCAGGCGAAACTCGTTTCGTGACGGTGCATACGGAGAAAAAAGTTCGCGGCGTGCGTTGGTTAGACAACGGAAAGCTCGTTGCGGTGAAAAAGAACCGTTTCCCCGTCGTGGCGTTTGCCTACGGCAACAGCTATTCCGTGCGCGTAGCGCGGTTTGAATTGTCGTAATTTTTCGCTCGTTACGGCAAGTCGCACTCCGCCCGTCATCGAAGGGCGCGAATGTGCCGCGGAAACCACGCTCCGTTTTCCGCACTCCGCCCGTTACGGCAAGCCGCACTCCGTTTCCGCACTCCGCCCGTCATTGCGAGGCGCGAACGCGCCGTGGCAATCTCGTGGCAAGCCTTACGGCTTGCCGCGGAAACCACGCTTCGTTTTCGTCCTCTGCTCGTCATTGCGAGGCGCAAATGCGCCGTGGCAATCTCGTGGCAAGCTTTACGGCTTGCCGCGGAACGCAAGCTTTTTTTCATTAAAAAAAGGTCAAGGAACATAGTTCCTTGTGGGGGTGCAGGGGGCAACGCCCCACTGCAAAAAATGAACGCCGCATTCGCGGCGTTCAAGCGGCGATAGCCGCGCCTTATACGCATAACAAGCAAGCTCTGCTTGCGTTCCCAACGCCGTCAGGCGTTCAAGCGGCGACAGCCGCTTTTTTGCTTCCGCCCGTCATTGCGAGGCGCGAATGCGCCGTGGCAATCTCGTGGCAAGCCTTACGGCTTGCCGCGGGAACCACGCCCCGTTTTCTTCTCTTTCGCAAAGCCGAAGAAAACCGCGAATACATAAAACGGCTATACCGTGTATGCGTTGAATACAAGCAAGCGGCGGTGCGTACGCACCGCCGCTTGCTTGTTCTTTTTATTGAAAAACGATTTTTAAGAGGAATTAGGCTAAGCCCAAAATGCGAATGGAGAGCGTGCAAAGCAAGATCACCGACACCGCGTCCACGATCGTCGTGATAAAAGGATTGGCGACGACGGCGGGATCAAGGTGACACATTTTTGCAAGGATGGGCAAAAACGCCCCTACGAACTTCGCCAAAATCACCGTGCAAAACACGGTAATGGAAACGGTGAGCGCGACGGTCGGCGTATATCCGACGACGCCGAGCAGCATGCCGTCCAAAAAGATCAGCTTTAAGAAGCAAGCGACGGAAAGCGTTGCGCCCAGCAAAAAGGCGGTGCGAAGTTCTTTCCAAATGACTTTGCCGACGTCTTTCGGTTCTAATTCGCCGAGCGAAAGCGCGCGAATAACGGTGACGGACGCTTGCGAACCGGCGTTGCCGCCCATATCCATCAACATGGGTACGCAGGCAACGAGGCAGGAGGTGAGCATGGCTTCGTAGCGATTTAACACCAACCCCGTAAACGTCGCGCTGAGCATGAGAATGATCAGCCATAATACGCGGTTGCGCCACAGGCTGAAAACGCTCGTTTTCAAATACGGCTTATCTGTCGGCGACATCGCCGCGAGTTTGGCGATATCTTCGGTGTTTTCCTCTTGCAGGACGGTCATGGCGTCGTCAACGGTGACGATACCCACCAAGCGTTTTTCGCGATCGACGACGGGCAGGGCGAGGAAGCCGTAATCGGAAATCGTCCGCGCCACCGTTTCTTTGTCGTCTTCGGTGAAGGCGTACAGCACGTTTTCGTGCATAATATCTTCGATGAGGTCGTTTTTTTGCGCCAAAATGAGATCTTTCACGCTGACTAAGCCGAGCAGCTTTTTCGTTTCGTCCACGACGTAGCAGGTATAGATTGTTTCCTTGTCGATTGCCGTACGGCGAATCCGTTCGAATGCGTCGTCTACCGTCATGCTCGGTCGAAGCGAAACGAATTCGATCGTCATGATGCTGCCTGCGCTGTCTTTGGGGTATTTCAGCAGTTCGTTGATATAGGCGCGCGTTTCCGCGTCGCTTTGCGCCAGCACGCGCTTTACGACGCTCGCGGGCATTTCTTCGATGAGGTCTACCGTATCGTCGAGGAACAGCTCGTCCATCATCGCTTTCAGCTCGCGATCGCTGAGTTTATCGATCAAGCGTTTTTTTACGTCGCTGTCCATTTCGACGAAAGTTTCCGCCGCCAAGTCTTTGGGGAGCAAGCGGAACAAAATCAATAGGTCGACGTCGTTTTCCGTTTTTTCAAAGATTTCCGCAAGGTCGATGGCGTTCATCGAAGCGAGCAGGGGCTTTAACACGGTATAGCTGCGCTCTTCCAAGAGCGTAATCAATTCGTCGCTTTCCGCAATGCGGAAGGCGATATTTTCGGGCATATCTTCGATGATATCCACCGTGTCGTCCACGGACATTTCGTCCAAGACTTTTTCCAGTTCGTCGTCGTACAGTCCGCCGAGTATCTTTTCTTGCAGATCCTTGTCCAAAAGGACGAGAACTTCGGCAAGACGATCGCTGTTCAAAGCGCGGCAGAGGGGAAGCAAGTGCGAATCGTCGTTTTTCGTGACGGCTTGAATGTGCTCGGCGATATGTTGCGCGTTCTGTTTTGACAACAGAGCGGCGGCTTCGTCGAACGCGTGTTTGTCCAATAGTTCTTTCAGTTGTTTTTTAATCATAATACTCTACCTCCGAAAAATTAAAGCTGCGGCGGCGCGGCGCGTGAACTCGCGCGAGCGTCGTCGAAAATCCGCGGTAGCGTATCCGTGCGTAACGCATTTATCGTCGCGAAAATCCGTAAGGAGAATTTTCGGGCTTATAAAACGTACTTAGCGGATCTGCGCTTGGGGGATAATCCGATGCGGACATAAGTTTTGATCCTCCTTTTTAAGATTTTTTTGCAACGTTGCGTTGCCTTTATAATCGAGCGGCAATAAAATCGCCGCGGGATTTTCTTTTTTGATGAAGGTTGTTTGGAAAACTTCTTTCCGTCGTTGCGAGGTGCAAAGCGACGAAGTAATCTCGCGGACAAGCCGTAGGCTTGCCGCGGAACGCAAGCGGAATACCTGCCCCCCCGTTTCCGCCTATCGGCGGAGATTGCCGCGGCACGTTCGTGCCTCGCAATGACGGAGCAGGCGCGCGGCTGTCGCCGCGTGGAACGCCTATCGGCGTTGGGGAAGCAAGCAAAGCTTGCTTAAATGGGGATAAAGGCTTACGCCTGAACGCCTATCGGCGTTGGAAACGCAAGCGAAGCTTGCGTGAGTGGGCATAGGGGAGCGCGGCTGTCGCCGCGGAAAACGCCTATCGGCGTTGGGTTTTTCGCAGTGGGGCGTTGCCCCCTGCACCCCCACAAGGAACTATGTTCCTTGACCTTGATTTTCCGCCTGACGGCGGAGATTGCCGCGGCGTTTATTCTTCGTCGTTTTTGTCCTTGCGGAGTAGTAAAAAGTCAACCAAAATACAAATCGCGCCCGTGCCGAGAAGCAGGTAGACGAAACGCCAAACGGAGTCCTGCGCGGTGGCTTGTTTGCCGACCGTGATCGTTTCCGCTTGCATGGGGGTGGGATCGAAGTCCGTGACGTACGCGGAAGGGAGATAGCCTGTCTGTTCGCCCGTTTCCGTTTCGTAACGGACTTCGTAGTACTTGTGTTCGGATATGCGTAATTCCGCGACGACGTAAACCGTCTTGTCGCGAGAAAGCTTTGCCAAAGATAATTCGCCGTTCATGTACGGGTACTTGTATAACGGTACGTCGTTGGTGAGATAGCCCGTGAAACAATCGGCTTCGGATAGCGGCGTTCGGTAGTCAGTTTCCGTAATCGTTTCGCAATCGCTTGCGGCGACGAGGTAAGCGACGTCGTCCGTGCCGTCCGAGAAAATCAACAGCAGATAGCCGTCGGCTTCGGCAAGGCAGAGCGCGGCGCGTTCCTTCGGGCAATGCCGAAAGGCAAGCTGCGGAAATTCCGTGACGTCGGAAAGCGCGTTTATGTCCGTTTCGATCAGTAACGCTTCGGCGCGTACCGTCACTTGCGTAATCGTCCCCGTGTTTTTCGCAAAGACGTCGCGGACGGCATCGGTTACGGGAACAGGTTGTATGACGGGCAATTCGAGTTCGTCGGTTTTGACGAGATAATCGCCGTCGTACAACAGAAACGTTTCGTTTTTCGTCGAACCGAAGACAAACGCAACGACGCGTTGCGTTTCGTCGTAAACCAAGTCGTAACGAAGGGCGTAATGCGCGGTTTCCGCGTACGTGCCGTTGCCGTCGGCGATGAATTTATGCAAGCCGTCGTCGGCGAGCGCGTACAGGGCGGAGTTATAGTCCGTCGCAATGCGGTCGGTCGTCGGAAAATTGTCGGCGATTTTCACGCCTGCTTCGGCGGAGCGAAGCTCGCTTTCCGAAAAGCGGTATACGGCGTGGTTGTCGTAAAGGACGTATAAAGAGCCGTAGGCGTCTGCCGTAAAAGCGACGGGGCAACGGGCGAGGCTCGTTTTGCCGTCGTGGCGTTCGCTGTTCCATGCGCCGTTTGCTTCGGAAATCTCGAAGCATACGTTTTTATCGGTGAGAAGATAGTATTGGTCGTATACCACGACTGCGCCGATGATTTTGCCGTACGAAGCGGTATCGACGGTTTCTCGGAACTCTTCGGAGTATCCCCCTTTTGAAAGGTTGTATACAAGGTCGTATACGACGACTTCCGAAGCGGAAGCGACGAGTAGGGTGTCCCCGACGGAGGCGAGGTAGGTCGCAGACCGTCCGTGTTCGACGGGTATGAGGCAGAATTCGTCGGTCGCCGTATCATAAACGGAAATACGGGCGTTGCCCTCGTCGGCGATGAAGAGTAGGTCGCCGTTCAGACATAAAGCGGTGGCGTCGCGTAAGCGACCGTGAGCCGCGGAAGCGGCGCAGATCTCGAAATCGTCGAATGCGGGATCTTCCGCATAGGCGGAAAATCGCTTGACGTCGGTGTTTTGCAAGACGTAGGCAAAGCCTTCCGAAGCGCAAAGCGTGCGATGATCGGCTTTGTTCATAAAGACGGGCGTGGCTTTGGCGAAGTCGCCGCAGGCACAAAGCTCGTTGTAGTTATAGACGAAGAACGTGCCGTCGTCGGTCGTGCCGCAAAAAAGGCTGTCGTCGATGAAAGCCATGGCGGCAATCGAAAAATTATTGCAAGAGATGGTTCGCTCTTCTTTTGTTTGCGGTTGCAATGCGTGCAACGCGTTTTCCGCGAAGTAGTACAAGCCGTCCTTGCCGTAGGCGAGCGGCGTTGCCGCGCCGAGAATGCCGCTTTTAAGCAAAACTTTCGTTTTCGCCGTCAAGTTGTAGGCATATAGCGAGGTGGTTTGGGTGGTAATCGCATAGTACAGATAGCCGTTTTTCACCAAAAAGGTACTGCAAATAATATCGAGGCTTTGCGGCGTTCCGTTCGTCATGCGGTAGATTTCGCCTGATTCGTCGGAGAAATACAGCGCGCCGTTTTCGTCGTAGCGAAGCTCGGCAAGGTTGTATTCGTGCGAATACGCTTCGTAGGTCACTTTGGCGGAATCGTAAATATACAGCGTTTTTCCGTCGGCAACGGCGAAGTCGTCGCCGTACGCGGCGATTGCCGCAGGATCGTCCAAAGCGAGGTACTGCTTGTAATCGACGGGAGAAAGCAGCTTTGCCGAGGGCGCGCCGCTTGTCGTTTGGATAGTTTCCGTTTGGGTGGTTTCCGCTTGGGCGGTTACCGCGGCTTGCGGTGTTTCGGCAGGGGAAAAACGCGCAAAACCGACTGCCGCTTCCGCAAACGCGAAAACGGAGCAGGCAAGCAGGGATAAAATTGTCGCCTTGATTTTTCTCATATGCCTACATTATACCATGCGACGAGGGGAAATGTCAATAATGCGATAGGAAAATGCCGCAGTTTTTTTGGCAAACTTTTCGGGAACGCGACTTTTAGACGGGAAATTATATAGGCATACGTATGTCATGTTTAATTTTAATGTTCGCGTCTATTACGAACAAATGTTCGCGTTTTTTACCAAAAAGTGGGTATATACCTCTTGCAAAAATCGAAAACGGGTGGCATAATAAGCCCGTCCTCGCGACACGGAACGGGGGTGAAGAGAAAAAATGCGAAACGAGAGGGAGTGAGGTTATTGGAGAATTACATAAAGGCTGTTTTGTACGGGTATCCCATGTTGACGACGATCGGGACGGAGTATGCGGAGCATATACGCAATCGTGCGATATTATCCTATCGCAGCAGCCGAAGCGCGGAAGAACTTGCAGAGTATTTGGCGGAGGAAATTCTCCGTAAAAATCGGCTGGAACGTTTGAAAACGACGGTGGAGAGCGTGCTTTCGCGGCTGAGCGAACGGGAGCTTGCCTTGATCGAGATGCGGTATTTCGGGAAACGGAAACGGGCGGCTTCGTTGTTCGTTTTTGGAAAAAACGGATTGCCGAAAGGATATTTCCGAATGCAACGGCGATTGGGGGAGAAGGTGGACGGCATGTTGCGCGCGGCAGGCGTGACGGAAAAACGGTTTTTGGAAGAATACGCGCCGTTGGAGGAGTTTCGTCGGATATGGCGGTTCGTTTTACGGAATAGCGAACGGGAACAAGCGGCGGCGCAGGGCAGAAAACGCGCGGAGGGAGAAAGAGGAGAAAACAGAGAAATGCAGGGGGTAGGTATGCGATGAATAGAGTTGCGAACGTGCGTGGCGTGCGAGGGAAGAGGTGTGAAACGGAGCTTGGGTGTCCGCGGCACATACGTGCCTCGCAATAGAGTTGTGTCAAAATGAAAAAATGATATAAAAAAAGATATGAAATACAAAAAAATAAAGGATAAGAGATTTTTTCTTCGTTACAATCTTATTTTTGCCATAGTAAATTCTATGTTCCCCTCATTTTGACACAACTCTAATGACGGGCTTGGGTGTCCGCGGCAATCCTGCGGATTGCCACGAGATTGCCGCGGCACGTTCGTGCCTCGCAATGACGGGCTTGGGTGTCCGCGGCAATCCTGCGGATTGCCACGAGATTGCCGCGGCACGTTCGTGCCTCGCAATGACGGGCTTGGGTGTCCGCGGCAATCCTGCGGATTGCCACGAGATTGCCACGGCACATACGTGCCTCGCAATGACGAGCTTGGGTGTCCGCGGCACATACGTGCCTCGCAATGACGGGGGGCTCGTTCGTGCTTTGCAATGACGGACAGGGGCGTGCCTTGTAATGACGGACGGGGGGCGCAATGAAGGACGGGCGTAGTTTCCGCGGCAAGCCGCAGGCTTGCCATGAGATTGCCACGTCGCTTCGCTCCTCGCAATGACGGGGGCTCGTTCGTGCTTTGCAATGACGGACGGGGGGTATGATAAAAGGCTTACGCCTGAACGCCTGCGGCGTTGGAAGCGCAGCGGTGCTTGCTTAAAAGTGGGATAAAGGCTTACGCCTGAACGCCTGCGGCGTTGGAAGCGCAAGCGG
>CAYWML010000016.1:0-23626 GCA_964459515.1 uncultured Clostridia bacterium
AAGCCGTAAGGCTTGCCGCGGAACGCAAGCCCGTTACAGCAAGGACTACCGCCCCACTCCGCCGCCACATGCAGCACCACCCTACCTCATTATTGCGAAGAGCGGAGCGACGTGGCAATCTCGCGGCAAGCCGCGAGGCTTGCCGCGGAAGACACGCTCGGAATCCCCCGTTTTCCGCCTGACGGCGGAGATTGCCGCGGCACATTCATGCCTCGCAATGACGAAGGGAGGTGGCGTTTCCGCCTGACGGCGGAGATTGCCGCGGCACGTTCGCGCCTTGTAATCCCCCACGACTTGCCGTCAACGGAAAGGCGGCTTTGTGCGAAAATCGCACAAAGCCGCCTTTTTTCTATCTCTTATTCAATTCCACTTCGTCGCTACACCGTCCACATAATGCCAATAATTTCCCTCTTCCATCGGTTCTTCATCGCTGTAATAATACTTCGTCGCCGAATTCAAATTCGAGTTTCCGATATTACCAATTGTAATGGCATTCCATTCGCTTTCCGTACCATGATAATATACTTCTTTCAAGGCAGTACAAGTATCGAATGCCTCATTAGAGATATTCGTCACGCCTTCGCCGATTATTATACTCGCCAAAGCATAACAATTTTCAAAAGCATAATAACCGATGTTCGTCGCGCTATCGGGAATTTCAACGCTCGTCAATTTTTTGCAATTTTGGAACGTAGCATTGCCTATTCTCGTGGCATTGGCGGAAATTTTGATATTCGTCAAATTGCTACACCAAGAAAACGCGCCGTCGAACGTTATTACGCTGTCGGGAAGTTCTATATTCGTTAAGCTCGTACAACGACTGAACGCGTTGCCCCAAATAATTGTCACACTATCGGGAATTTTTACGTTCGTCAAACCACTGCAACCTGAAAATACTCCGTTATCGATACTTGTCAAACTGGTCGGAAGTTCGACGCTTGTCAAAGCACTGCAATATTCAAACGCATATGCCCCGATGGAAACTACGCCGTTCGGAATTTCAACGCTCGTTAAACTGCGACATTCCGAAAATGCAGATTGATAAATAAACTTACAGGTGCTCGCTATCGTTGCCGTCGCAATCTCTTTCGTTTCCGTATTCATCAATAATAAATAAGGCGTATTTGCATTGCCTAAATAGTTTAATTCACCGTCTTTATTATAATTCAAACTGCTACATTCAAGAAAAGCCTCATACCCGACGGAAGTAACGCTGTCAGGAATTTCGATGCTCGTCAAATTTCCGCATCCGTAAAACGCCTGACTGCCAATCGACGTTACGTTATTCCCCATTTCGACCGTCGTCAAACTACTGCAATAAAGGAAAGCCGTATCACCGATGCTCGTCACGCCGTTGCCGATTTTCACGCTCGTCAAATTGCCGCATGAATAAAACGCCAACATACCGATAATTGTTACGCCGTCGGGAATTTCCACAGACGACAAGTTCGAACAACTCGCGAACGCGCTGTCGCCGATACTCGTCACTCCGTCGGGAATTTTCACGCTCGTTAAACTATCGCATTCTCTAAACAAAGAATCGGATATAAGCGTCATGCCGTCGGGAATTTTTATAGTCGTTAAGCTTCTACATGAAGAGAATGCTCCGATGCCAATACTCGTCACACTGTCGGGAATTAGCACGCTTGTCAAACTTCCGCAGCCCTCGAAGGCAAAATTATCGATAGTCGTCACAGGCTTGTTTTGATATGTAGAAAGAATTTTCACCTTCGTCGGCGAACCCGTATAACCCGTAACACGAGCCGAAAGCCCGTCATCGGAAAGTTCGTATGTAACGCCCGTCGTTTCATAATCGGAATCGTCAATGGGCGTGTCGTCGCCCTTATCACCGTTGCCACTACCGCTTGAACCCCCAGAAGCGTTTCCGCCATCATCGGTACTCGTTCCATTGCTCGTGCTTGAACTCTCCGACGAGCCGCTCCCTTCGCTTTCGCTTGCGCTCGAACTCTCCGACGAGCCGCTCCCTTCGCTTTCGCTTGCGCTCGAACTTTCCGTCGAACCGTCCTCGCCGCCGTCCACGCCAGAACCGCTTGCCGTATCGTTATTTTCATTTTCGGTGTTCGTCGCAGTACTGCTACCGTCGTTTCCTCTATTCGACGAATTTTGGACAGAAGAAGAAACGTTTCCGCCGTTTGTTCCGCCACCGCCCAAGTCGGACAGATTGCACGCCGCAAAGCCGACGGGCAATGACGAGCCGATCGCCAAACTTAACAGCAAAGTCAACAGTTTTTTGTTTTTCATGTTTTTGCCTCCGATATCTTTTTTTCGGTTTCAAAAGCAAAATTGCTTTTCCGCCGTTTTTTCATAATAAATGTTTTTTTCGCCGCGCGTTTATACAAATATTATAATACGCCTATGCGATAAAATGACCTTATAAACGCGCGGCGAACACCCCCAACGGGGGTGTTCGCCGAAACGTTAAAATTTCTCTTGCGTGTACAGACGGAAAAATGCGGCGCAATCGTCCAACCAACCCGAAATACGCTCCAACCCTGCCGCAGGAGCATTCACTTCCAAAGATCCGGTAGACAAGCCGTGTTGTCCGTGCGGATAAACGTGTATCTCATAAGGCACGTCATGCCGCGCCAACGCCAAGGCAAACCGCAAAGCGTTGTCCGCAGGCACGGCGTTATCGTCCGACGTCGCCCAAATAAAGCTCGGTGCGGTCTGCTCCGTAACCGCCTCGTCCAAATTCAAGCGATCCGACAAATTTGCCTGTTCTTCTTCCGTACAGCCGTACAACAAATTCTCAAACGAGCCTTCATGCCCGTGCTTACGCGTAATTACGGGATAGCTCAATCCTGCCGCCGTCAAGCTACAATCGAGCGACACGCCGTGCGTTTCGGCAAAAGTTGCCTGCTCCACAGCCAAATTCGCAACCAAATGACCGCCCGCGGAAAATCCCACGGCAAAAACTTCGTCGGGATTTACGCGCAACGCATTCGCGTGTTTTTTGATATAGTCTACCGCCGAAGCAAGCTCTAACAGCTGTTCGGGATAAGGCAAGCCGTTCTCACCGCCGACGGTATAGCGCAAAATAAAGACTTGGAAGCCGCGCGCGAAGAACGCGCTTGCGATCGGCTCGCCCTCGCGCCGACTAACCATGCCGTATCCGCCGCCGGGAACGACGACAACGGCAGGTCTGCGCCAATCTTCCGCGCCGACGTCCCAAGGATTTTCCGCCAAAAGACAATCAAGCTCGCCGCCGCGAACGAAAGAATATTCATTTTGTAAATTCAAAGTAAAACACTGCATAAGTAAACCTCTTTTTTTCTTACGACAATCCGTATTTATCGAAAAAATTCCGCGTAAATCGCACGAATGCAATCGGCGCAATGCGCACCTTCCACGCCGACGATGATATTCAACTCGCTCGAACCCTGATCGATCATATTCACGTTAATTCCGGCGTCGGAAAGTGCCTTAAAAAGGCGCGCGGAGGTGCCGACGTTTTTCGCCATGCCGTGCCCGACCGTCGCCACCAACGCAACGTCCTCGTGCGCGTAAATTTTATCCGCTTGCACGGCTGTTTTCATCTCGTCCATCAGTTCGTTCAAATCGGTTTCTTTTAAGAAATCGTTATCGATGATCAAAGACATGGTATCGATTCCCGACGGCAAATGCTCGAAAGAAATACCGTGCTTGCCCAGCACCGACAGCACTTTTTCCGCAAAGCCGACCTCAGAGTTCATCAAAGATTTTTCCAAAGTGACGGAGGTAAAACCCGTTTTGCCGGCAATCCCCGTCACCACCGTTTCGCGCACGTCGCGCGTGGTGTTTTTGACTATGTACGTGCCGGCGTCTTCGGGACGGAAAGTGTTGCAAATGCGAATGGGAATACCTGCGCTACGCACGGGAAAAATCGATTCGCAGTGCAATACGTTCGCGCCCATATACGAAAGCTCGCGAAGTTCCTGATAGGAAAGCTCGGAAATCAACCGCGGCGAGTTGACGATACGCGGATCGCACGCGTAAAAGCCGCTTACATCCGTCCAATTTTCATACAGAGAAGCTTTGACGGCGCGCGCCACAATCGCGCCGGAAATATCGCCGCCGCCGCGTGAAAAAGTACGCACTTTCCCGTCCGCCCCCAAGCCGTAAAAACCGGGAACGACCGCGCGCGGATATTTGGAAAGCACCTCCGCGCCGAGCGCGAAAGTCTTTTCGTCCAAAACGCCGTCCTCGTCAAAGCGCACAAATTCCGTTGCGTCCACAAACGGAATTTCCAATACGGCAGCCATAATCCGCGCGGCAAAATATTCTCCGCGCGAAACGCAATAATCCCTGCCCGCGCCGTTTTGGATATCCGCTTTCATCGCGGACATGCCCTCTTCGATTCCTATGTTCTTCCCGATTTCCTTTTCGATATTCAAAAAGCGTATGCGAATTTTTTCAAACGCGCCGTCGAACGCTTCCTTATCGCCGCGCTCCGCCGCGTCCGAACAAGCGTACAACAAATCGGTGATTTTAATATCTCCTCCGAAACGCTTTCCGGGGGCGGAAACGACGACGTAACGCCGCTCCGTATCCGCGCGCACAATCGACGCCGCGCGTAAAATAACGTTTCCGTCCGCCATCGACGTGCCGCCGAATTTACATACCTTTAAGCCCATACAAACAACTCCTTTTTTCGTCTTGCGCGCGCCTTACGCGTTCAACATCAATACGACGAATACCGCCAAAACGAGCGACAACGCCTTAATCCAAAATTTCGATACGAATACCTTTTTCAAAAAATTCGTAAATTTCATTTTACCCCTCCGATGTTCACCCGTTTTTTCTCCGTCAACGGAATCTCCTGCCAATAATAATCTTTCAACGCGTCCACCAGCATATCGTAATCGGCGTACCGTGTAACGTTGCCCTGCTTGATAATCGAAATAATACCCGTTTCCTCCGAAACGACGAGCGAAGTGACGTTGGCGACCTCGGTAATGCCTATCCCGGCGCGATGGCGCGTGCCGTATTCCTTAGGATAGCTCGTTTTCTGCGTCAAGGGCAAAAAGCAACCAGCCGCCTGAATTTTATGCCCGTGAATGACCATCGCCCCGTCGTGCAAAGGAGCTTTCGGAAAAAATATCCCCTCGATCATCTGTGTGGAAATTTCCGCATCGATCGTCACGCCGCTCTGCAAAACCTGCTTCGGCAAGCTGCCGCGCGACAGCACGATCAACGCGCCGACGTTGTTTTTCGACATGTTCTGCAAGGCTTTTACGATATTTTCGATACAACGCTCCGTATCCGCTTGGGAACGCACCTCCGCGCCGCTGCCGTGCGTTTTATCGGGAGAACCGCCCTTCACCGCGTGTACGTCCCAGAAATATTTTTTCAGTTCCACGCTGAAAACGAGCAGCATGACCGACGAAGCCAGCAATACGTACAAAAAATACATCTGCCGCGACATAATCCGCTCGTCCGCGACGCGCAATCCGCCGCCGACGAGCAAAAGACACCAATACAGCAACATCATTTTCGTTGCGTCGTTGTCGCGCAAAACTTTTGAAACGAAAAATATAAGCGCGAAAAACGCAAGGACTTCCAGCGCGTACAATGTGCCGAAATTCTTAAAGAAATCCGCCACGCGCAACCAATACGCCCATAACTGCGCCTTTGAGAGCAACAATCCCATTTCCATAACTGCCTCCGTTCCCGTCGCGGCTACGCCGCAAACGAGATTTCTTCCATAACTATTATATAAAAATTCGCCGCAAAAATAAAAGTTTTTTCGCTGTTTTTTATCCGTTTTCGAAAAACAACTTCGCCGTGACCGTGTAGAGTGCCGCCGACGGCGACAATTCGCCGCTTTTCGTTCGGCTTATCGCTTCGTACGCCGTCCGATAACACGTGAACACCGTCGCTTTCCCGAGCCGTTCCACCTGCTCCCGATCCTTCTTTACGGCATACTCTTTCATGCCGAGAGCCACCGCCACCTCCCGATCGCTTCCGCGAGAAAGGGAAACTTCGTATAAGGCTTTGAAATAAAAAACCAACGACGAAAGCAGAAGAAGTTCGTTGAACCCGCGCGTAAGCAGATCCTTTTGGATGCGCATAAACGCGGAATAATTCCGTCGCGCCAAAGCGGTTGCCAATTCGTACAGCTTATACTCCGCGTCGGGATACACCAATTCGTCCAGCAATTCGTCCGTCAAGCGATTTTCGCCCGTCGCCTCGCAATAACCGAGCAACTTTTCCGTTTCCTTGGAAATACGCGCCATGTCGTATATGCAATAAGAAGCCAATTTTCCGCAAGTGACGCTGTCCGCGTAAATTCCCGCTCGCTTACAAGTGACGTATATCCATTTTTTGATCGTTTCTTCGTCCGAACGCGCGCAATCCACGAACGTGACGTTCGGTTTCTTCGCCAACGCCGCCGTTCCGGGCTTGCCTTTCGCGCCGTTGTCGATAAGCAAAATCGTCGTCTTCGGCGGATTTTCGAAAAAATCTTTCAAGTATATTTCGTACTCTTTATCCGTGGGGTAAAACTCCGTCACGCGCACGAAGCGACGTTCGCTGACGAAAGGAAAACAAGCCGCCGCCTCCGTCAAGCTTCTGATTTTGTCCCCTTTGAGCGTCGCGCCGTCGAAAGAAACGTAATCGAGCGTAGGTTCTTGCAAAAAGCGTTGTCGAAGCAATGCCGCGCCCCGTTCGCGAAAGTAGGTTTCCTCCCCCTCGAAAAGATAAACGGGGCACGCGCCGTTTTCGTCTGTAAATTTCTTAAAATCGACGTATTTCATCGTTTTTCCGCACTACCCCTTTATAGTTTCATGTTACATTATAACATAACGCGCGTCAAAAAGCAAGGATTTCCGTAACTTTTCTTCCGAAAGCCGCCAAAAAGCGTGCATTTTGCGCCGTCACGAATTGCAAGCGAACACGCACAAGCAAAAAGCCGCGCACAAAACGCCGAATAATGCGCGCCGCCACCGCCGCGACAGATTGAATTTGTCCGTGCAAAACAACAACGCCGCATAATAGCAAACGATCGCGCCGACGGAAAGGCGCACGCCCTGCAAAGCAAACGAAGTAAAATCGCAAACCTGAAAAAGCAACAACGCCAGCGACCAAAACACGTTCGGCACGTACAGTATACCCCTTGCGAAAAAGGGCAATGCGGCGGCAAGCAACGAAAGCAACAGCATACAGGAAAACACGCCGCCGATCATCGGCACGAACAAACAATTGAGCAACAGCGACCACCCCGACAAATACCCGAAATAATACAACAGCAAGGGCGAAGAAGCCAGCTGCGCCGACAGCGTTACGCCGAGAAATTCCGTCGCGCCGCGCCGAAGTCTCGCGCCGATACGAAGTTGCGCCACGTCCGCGTTCTCTTCAGCTTTTCCTCTCCGCCAAGGCAACGACGAGTGCACACGCATACAACATTCATCGAACACCTGCCCCATTCGTTTCGCGAAAAACGCAATACCGAGGCACGCCGCGAAGGAAAGCTGAAAGCCCACCTCGAACAAGGCGCACGGCGAAAGAAAAAGCACGACGATCGCCGCCAAAGCGATACTTTCCAAAAGATCTTTTTTGAAAAACAAGAGATTGCACGCATAACCGCTAAGACACATGACCGTCGCGCGTACGACCGACGCGCCGAAGCCGCAAATTCCCGCGTACAACAGCAACACGCCCGTCAAAACGAGAAAACGGCAAACTTTCGGCAACGCGCGAAGCGGCGTACGGGAAAACAGCAACAAGCAAAAAGCGAAAAACGCCCCGACGTGCAAACCGGACACGGCAAAGATATGCGCAATGCCGCCCATGCGTATATTGTCGTACAATTCCGCCTCTATTCCCGAACGCTCGCCGAGGAGCACCGCTTTCATAACCGCCGCTGTCGTCTCGTCCATGCCCTCGTCCAAAGTCCGTCCGATACGATCGCGCAAGCGCAACAACGGCTTATCGACGCGCCCTGCGCGCGTTATATATCCCCCACGCGCCACATACACGAGGTTATCTCCGATATCCGAAGCCCGAAAACCATATTTATCGACGTAACCGTTTTGCAGCTCCACCGTTCCGTCCAGAACCACTCTGTCCGCAAGCGAAAGGCTTTCACCGAACGACGAGGAAACGTACACGAGCATACGCCCCTCCGCGTTGCGCCCGTCTATCGTCAAGCCGTCCAACACCAGCCCGTTGCCGTAGGTATAAACGCGCTTTTCAACGATATACCCGACGACGGTGCGCTCGCCCGATAAATTTTCCGCATTCGTAAAGTCGGAAAGTTGCCCTAAACAACCGAAAAAGCCGCAGAAAAAAGCAACGCCGACGATCGATAGTTCCGCTAAGCGACGAAATATGTCCGCTCTCGTACGGCACAGGCAAAGCGTAAGCGCGCCGCAGGGCAAAAGTGCCGCCAACCATACGGACGAAAGCGATTTTACGGCATGCAGGTATGCAAATACGATACCGAACGAAAGAAAAACGGCGGCAAAAAAGATAGGACGAAAATTAAACAATCGCGCCTGCGGTACGTTTAATATTTCCTTTTTCTCTTCTGCCGCCATAGCGTTCCTCTTCGGGCGGGATTACGCCAAAGAAATGCGATCGGATACGGAGCGCACGAACAATCCTTTTTCTTCGCCGAGCGTCACGCAATCGTTGATAAACGCCGCGAACCGATCGGTCGGCTTCGTCACGCGGAACACCGACGCCACAAGCGTTTGCAATTCTTCCATGTACAAAGCGACTTTATCCTCCAACGCGCCGCGCACGACGGCAATCACTTCGTAAGGCGTGAAATCCGCTTCGTTTTTCCGCAACGTTTCGCCCGTTTCCACACGATAATGCTCGCAATCGATATTTTTATCCGTTTTGCGATAGTAATCTCTGCCTAAAACCTTTTCGTACTTAAAGCCGCATTGCCCGATAAGCGACTGCATACGCGCCTCTACGCGCGCGCCGTATTTCACGATGCCAAGGCTCGTCAAACAACGCCGTATAAGGAACTCGTAGGAAATCGGCTCTTCCGCCGTCACGATTGCCTTTAATCGCGCCAAAATCTCCTTTTCGTTGCCCTCCGTCAAGACGTAATTCGCATTTTCGCCGAGCGGTTGCAACGTCGCTCTTCGATAATTTTTCTTGCCGCGATTCAGCCCTGCGCCGCCTTTTTTATCCGCGCCCGTCAGTTTATCCAACAAGTCTTTGACTTTTTTAATCTCCCGTTTCGGGTTGTTATAGTAATTCACGGAGAACAACCGCAGCACGTTCCAATTGTTGCGTTTGAGCGTTTGAATCTGCAAAACGTTTCGATCCTTCGTAGAGAAGCGGTTGGGCGCGTCGCACATAATCGCAAGGATAAACTTCTTTCTATCTCTCGGATCGACCACCGCGACGTCTATCTTAAAGCCCGATACGCCCACGTCGTAGCGGCAATCGTAGCCGTACGCGGCAAGCTCTTCGGCGATATATTTTCCTATGCCGGCTTTCTTCGCCACGATATTCTCGGAAGAGATTGCCAAATTCGTCCTGCCCTTCTGCGCAAACTCCAAAAAGGCTTTCAAGCCGATCACGCCGCGCGATTTTGCTTTCGACGGATCGATTGCCGCGCCCGTCATCGAAGCGAACACTACCATCTCCTCGCGCGCTCTCGAAACGGCAACGTTCAATCGCCGCCAACCGCCTGCCTGATTCAGCGGCCCGAAATTCAAAGAAATTCTGCCCAGTTTATCCGGTCCGTAGCAAACGGAGAACAAAATCACGTCCCGTTCGTCCCCCTGCACGTTTTCGAGGTTTTTCACGAACAGCGGCTCGTCGCGGTCGAACGCGACGTCTTCGAGTTTCCGCTCCGCGATCGCCGCCGACAGTTTCCGTTCGATGTACTCTTTCTGCACGTTGCTGAACGTAACGATACCGATACTGCGCTTGCGTTCCTGCGGATCGCTAAGACGGCGCAAAACCTCGCGCACGAGCGCGTCGCCCTCCGGCTTGTTCCGCTTGGTAAGTCCGCGGTCGTACACGCCGTCCTCCACCAACACAAACCGCACGTGGCTCGCCAAAGCGTCCGGCGACGGGAAAGTGCACAGTCGGTTTTCGTAATACATGGCGTTGGAGAAAGCGATTAAGCTTTCGTGCTTACTGCGATAGTGCCACGTCAAATGTCTTTGCGGCATATTGACGGCAAGGCAATCGTCCAAAACGCTTTCCATGTCTTCGTTTTCCAAATTCTCCTCGTCCACGTAATTGACGTTGAAGAAGGAGGTCGGCGGCAGCTGTTTGGGATCGCCGACGACGATCGCCGCTTTGCCGCGCGCGATGGAGCATATCGCCTCCGCCGTCGGGATCTGCGAAGCTTCGTCGAAAATAACGAGGTCGAACAACCCGTTTTCCGCCTTTAAGTATTGCGAAACGGTGATCGGGCTCATCAACATACAGGGCGCAAGCGTTTTCGTCAATTCCGGCGTTTCTTCAAACAAGTGCCGCAAGCCCATGCCGCGCAAATTCGATTTTGCGTAGCGGCTGAAACTCGCCGCCTCGAACGCCAGCGTGCCCTCCGTCGCCGCCGTCGGCAGACGGGAAATCAGCTTCGCACGCAAAGCCTCTTTCGTCATACGGGCGAATTCCTCCATCGTCATGCGCAAGCTCTCCGCTTTTTCTTCGAACACCGCCGCGGAAAAGCGCGAAAGAACCGTATCGAGCGGTATCGTCGTTTGCAGGAAATTCTTATATACGTTCTTTTCAAAGCTTTCGACGATATTCTCTCCCGTAACCGAACCGTTTTCCAACGCGTCCGTCATAAAGGTAAGCCCTGCCTCGTTCAACGCCGCCGCCGTCTTTTTGTACATACACCAGCCTGCGAGCATGTCGATATTTTCTATCAACGCCCCTGCGCGCGCCGTATAGCCGTCCAAAAGTTCCTCGGCAGTCTGCTTGCGTTCGTCCGCGTTCGTAAGCTCCAAGAAATTTTCCTCGGCGGCGCGGAAGCTTTCCACCGAGCGCAACAATCCGCCGAGCACGGGCGCGGTGTAGCCGCTCGCCGAACGAATGCACATACTGTTGAAACTGTCGGCGTTATAATCGAGAAATACCGAAGCGCACATATCGTGCAATTCGTACAATTCCTTCATGAAATTTTTACGCGCTTCGAAGAAGTCCACGCGCCCGAACGCAAAAGTGAAATATTGCGCCAGCCGCGTATTTTTCCGCATCTTATCCATCGCGCCGTAGATTTCGTAAACGGTCTCCAAAAGGGAGGTCGTCGACGCCTCGTCCAACGGCGCGTTCGCCGCCTTTTGCAGTTTCTTCGCCACCGCTTTCACGGCAGGATTGTTTTCGTAATCGCTTCTGCCTTCTTCCAACCATTCGCCGAGGGCGTCGTATTCCTTGCCGACATCCACCAATCGTTTGCATACGGCGTGGTATTTTGCCAAACACGAATCCAAACGCCGATTGGCGTTATAAAACGTGTAAAACTCCTCTTCGTTTTCGCGGAAATATTTGTTGTATACGCCGCTTTGCAACCGTTTTGCGATTTCGTACAGCGTATCCAGTTTCTTTCTCGTCAGCGTGCTTACGCTCTGCCGATACAAATCCAAAAACAGCGCGACGTAATTTTTCAAGTGCTTGATTTCGGCAATGACGACTTCGGAGGCGCAATATACGGCGTCGCGCACTTCCGCGCTGTATTCCGTCAAATTCACGTTCGCAAACGGCGAATTATACACGCCGCCGCACTCCTTGGCGGCAGCCGCCGCCTGCAACATCATTCGTTCGTACCCCTCGATTTTTTCTTTCGTCAGCCCGTCGTAAAAGCTGCTTTCGATATTCATGATTTCGGGTGCGTTTTTGTTTTTCAGGCAGATCAGCAACGCCTCGTACACCGAAACGCCCAAGCGACGTTTTTTATGCAAAGCAACCAACGGATCGGCAAGATCCGCGCGCAAACTTTCTATGGCGGCGGACTTTTCCGAAAGTCCTATTTTCTCCTGCTCCGAAGCCAAGGCAAGCGTATCCGACAGCCGTTTCAAAACGTCCGCCTTATTCGTCTTGTTGGAATGCAATTCCAAGCAAAAATCGCCGATACCGAGCGCGTCGAGCCGCTTTTTCACCACTGCCAGCGCGGCTTGCTTTTCCGCGACGAACAGCACCCGTTTCCCGTCGTTCAGCGCGTTGGCGATGATATTCGTGATCGTCTGCGATTTCCCCGTTCCCGGAGGACCATGCAACACGAAGCTCTTGCCCGTTTGCGACAAGGCAATCGCCTCCCACTGCGACGCGTCTGCGGGAAGGGGCGTTATCGTCGCTTCGGGTTTCGCGTCGTCCTCGCGCAACGTTTCGTCGCCGCCGCCCAAAAGCACGGTATTGTTCAACAAAGCGTCGATAATCTTATTCTTGGAAAACTCCTGCATGTTCATGCGCAAGTCGTTCCACATTTGGTAGCGCGCGAAAGAGAACGCGGCAACGTATACGTCGTCGAAGACTTCCCAATTCCGCATACGCACGATCTCCATACGCACCATGGCGAGAATTTCGGAAATTTTCAGCCCTTGCACCGCCTCGCCCAAGCCGCGAATGTCGATATTGAATTCCTGCTTCAAAAATTCCAACAAAGTGGAATTTACGGACACGTCCTCGTCCGTTACGGCAATCGCGAAACCTGCGCCCCCCTTGCTCCGTTTCAGTTGCACGGGCAACAGCATAAGCGGCGCGTAATGTTCCGCTCCGTCCTCGCGAGAATACCACTTCAAAAAGCCCAAAGCGAGATACAATATCCGCGTGCCGGACTCCTCATACGCTTCCTTGTTTTTCCGTATCAACCGCGTAACCGTTTCGCCGAGAAAGGCGGCTTCCGTATACGTGCGCAACAATCCCGAGGAATTTTCCAAAGCGATGAGATCCTTCATGGCGCGCGTTTCCGACGAAGCGTTGAAATACACCTTTCTTCGCGCGATTTCCAACGCCGCGTCCGAAGCCGCCGCAAAAACGAGTTCGCCCTGCTTCGTCAATTCGTCCAACGTATCGTCCGCCGACGCGGAGAGACAATGCAACACCGCTTTTTTCGGCGAAAAATTCAACAGCGTGTTTTTCATGGAAAGATCGAGCAATCGGCGTTCCCATTGCTTATCTTTCGTCTGCTCGCTATCCAAAGACAGCTTTTGCACGCTGCGCAATTCTTTCGGGGCGGCGTCGTGCGACATATCCGCTTCCGACAAAATTTCGTACTCTTTCAAATTCCGTACGCGAAGGGGCAACGGCGCGATGCGCGACATACGGCAACGCTGTACGTCTACGTAATCTTCGTAACAGCCTGCCTTTACCTTTTGCAGGAAATGCGCTTCCGAAGTGGCGTACGCGGCGTTTTTATCCGAAAACAGATCCTCTACGTCGAAGCAACTGAGATTGTTGATCCCGTCCGCAACGTACGCGCTGAGCCGCTCCACGTCGTCGGAAACGCTGTCGAGGAAGCAACTGTCGTACAACCAAACGCCGCAAGTGATTTCCGTTTTTCCGAATACGAGAACGGGGTGCAAACCGAGGCTTTCCAAGCAGCTGCAAGCAAACAACGCCATTTCCGGCGCGCTCGCTTTACGCTCGGTAAGTATCTTCACGCCTGCCCCCACCGAAACGGGTTTGGAAATATCCGCAGGCTGTTTCTCTACCGAAAACCGCCGCAATACGGCGTACAAAGCCGCGATAATCCGCCGAACGGCGTTTTTATCGTTGCCGATATAACCGCCCAGCTCGCACGGGGTATCCCACTTTTTCAGCTGCGCCGCAATCTCCGTGCGAACGCGCGCACAATCGCCGAGCTTCGGACGAACAAACCCTGCCAACAGCTCAAAATCCCCTTCCGTGCCCTGCCAATAATCGAACGGCAATGTCGTCACCGTCCACGATTTCGTCAACACGGTTTTCTTTTCGTTGCGTAAGGCAACGACCACCGTTTCTTCGCGCACGCCGTCGGCGTTTGCAAAATACAGCGGAGACAAAATATTGCCCAGCTCCGCCTCGACGGTGCTGTCAAAGGGGATTTCCAGCTCCTTTTCGCAAGGGATCAGCATTCCGCCTTCGCAAGAAACGGTTAAAGTAAGTTTTTCCGCCTGTTCCCCCTCGTTGCGAATGCGTAACGACGAAAACAGCGGTCTGCGCGCGAAATAATCGGCGTAAGAAATCACCTGCGCCGCTTCGCCCTCTAAAAACAACGTTTCCTCTAATTTCTTCTTTTTTTGCGCCATAACAACCTCTCTTCGTCCCGTTTATCGATACGTCCGAAAAACGAAACGTTTCTTCGTTATATTTTTCCGATTTTATTATACACCCAATCGTTAAAAAAATCAACCCCTTAGTAACGGGTATTTTTTTCAAAACGGGAAGATTTTTATATTTTATCGCTCCATATCGTTTGACAACCCGTCCGAAGTGTGCTATACTATCCTCGCGATACGCGGTTGCGTATACAATTTCCCATAAAAAGCTGCCACCGGGTAGCGGTCAATGCAAATTCGGCATTCGTTGACGCGTCGTTAGGTCTTGGAAGACGCGCTTTGCGAATGCTTTCTTTTTGGAGGTTTTATGAAATCGATCAAAAAATTTTTCGCCTATTTCAGCAAAGGAGAACGGATACTGTGGAGCGCGTCCGTCGTCTGCACGATTGTATCCTTTTGTATCTTCGACAGAACGAGTTACGCGATCCTTTGCGCCTCGCTCGTCGGCGTGACTGCCTTGATTTTCAATGCAAAGGGAAACCCCTTCGGGCAAGTATTGATCGTCGCATTCAGCATTTTATACGGCGCAATTTCGTTTAAGCGCGCCTATTACGGCGAAATGTTGACCTACGTCGGTATGAGTATGCCGATGGCGATTTACGCGCTTATCGCGTGGATAAAGCACCCCTATCAAGGCAACAAATCCGAAGTGAAAATCAACGCCGTCCGTAAAAAAGAAGGGCTGCTGGTCATACCCTGCACCCTTCTCGTTGTCGTTGTTTTTTATTTCATTTTACGCTATTTCAACACGGCGAACCTTGTCGTCAGCACGATTTCCGTCGGAACGAGTTTCCTCGCCGTATATTTCTCCGCGCGCCGCAGTCCGCTGTTCGCCCTTTCCTACGCCTTTAACGACGTGGTATTGATCGTTTTATGGGGCTCGGCTTGTTTCGACAACGCGCGGTATATCTCCATGGTCGTTTGTTTCCTTGCCTTTCTCGCGAACGATCTGTACAGCTTCATCAATTGGCAACGCATCAAAAAGCGGCAAGCGGCAGGCGAAGCTTCTTTACAAGAAGCGCAAGAGGGAACGGAAGCGTAAATCGCTTACCGTTTCTTTTTTTGCAAAACGTGCAAGAGGATATACGCCGAAAGGAAAACGACGGTCGCGCCGAGCAATACGAGATACATCGTCGAAAGGGAAACCTGATTATCGAAAAAGTACAAATTGCAATCGATGGAATCCTTTATCTTCTCGATGACGTCCGCAGGTATGCCTTGCGTTTGCAATTCCGCAAGCGCGCCGCGCATGCTGTGATTGCGTACGAGCGCAGTGCCGTACGTCCCCGGAAGAAAACCGATGACTTTTTGCAAGCCTGCCCCGAAAGAGGAAATCGGCATATACGCGCCGCAAATAAAGCCGTAGCCGGAGCTGACGATCGTCCCTACCGCGGAAATCTGCCCCTGCGAAGAAAGGAAGAAGTTGATAAGCGAGGACAACGCGCTGCCGAACAGCACGACGAGCACGACGTCCGAAAGGAGCAACAGCACGTCCGCAAACGACATGTACCAACCGACGGCGGCTATGTATACGAGGCAGATTGCCGCAGCGGCGAAACATACGCAAAGCGAAGAAATCAAATTCGCGAAATAGTACGCAAGGGAAAGCTGCGTACCCTTAACGGGGGAACAACAAAAGTCCTTTATCGAACCGTTGACTTTATCTTGCACCATGAGGAAATTGGAACAAAAAGTGACCGTAACGCAAGAGACCGCCAAGATCGAAGAAATCAACTCTCCGCCTACCAAGCCGTCGATTGCCTTTTTGGAAATTTCCAAGGAAGCGGGAAGATTTTGCGTAAAACTGTCCCTATAGACGTTGGCAAGGAAGGTTACGTACAGCACCAACAAGATTGCCGGCGTGATTAAGGACGTGAAAAACATGCCCTTGTCCTTAAAGAACAGCTTTATATTTCGTTTCGTCAATGCCCATACCGTTTTCATTTATCCGTACCTCCCGCAAGTTTTTTGCCCGTAACGGCAAGGAATACGTCGTCCATTTTGCCCTTCGTGATTTCATAATCGCAAAACAGCGACGGATTTTTCAAAATCAATTCGGTTGCCGCCGCCGTGTTCGGCACGGATAAGCGATAGGCGTCGCGCAACCGTTCGTACGGCGCGCCGAGCGAAGCCGCCGCCTCTTCCGAAACGCCGTACAGGGTGATAAAATCTCCGCTGTACGCGTTTTTCAACGCCAGCGGCGTTCCTTCCGCCGCAATTTTTCCGCTGTCCAAAATCACGACGTAATCCGCCTCCGCCGCCTCTTCCATGTAGTGCGTCGTCAAAAATACCGTCAATTTATCCTTTCGGCGAAGATCGGCGAGCACGCTCCAAAGCGTTTTTCGCGTCTGCGGATCTAAGCCCGTCGTCGGCTCGTCCAAAATCAAAATTTTCGGCTTATGCAACAAGGCGCGCGCCACGTCGATACGCCTGCGCTGTCCGCCCGAAAGCTTGCCGACCGTCCGTTTTAATAGCGGCGCGAAATCCAAAAGCTCCGCCAATTCCGCCAAACGTTGCCGAAACTCCGCGCCGACGATGCCGTACAACGCCGCGCGGCTTTCCAAATTGTCGTAAACGGACAAAGCGCGATCGAGCACGGAGTTTTGGAAAACGACGCCGAGCTCCCGTTTGATCCCGTCCCCGTCCTTTTCCGGCGTTCGTCCGTCGATCTCTACGCTGCCGCCGTCTTTCGGCAACTGTCCGCAAAGAATGTTTATCGTCGTGGATTTTCCCGCGCCGTTTATACCGAGAAAAGCGAACAATTCCCCTTCCTTCACGCGAAAACCGATGTCGCGTACGGCGTGCACTTCGCCGAAGCTCTTTTTCAAGCCGTCGATTTTTATAATATCACGCATACTTCTCCTTTCGGGTTTACCCCGTTCGTCGCATACCTACCTATGCAATTTTTTTATTCGTTGATTTTCCCCTTTTCGAAAAAATCATTTTCGCAAAGTTATTTTTCCCATTTTTCAAGACGTATTTCTTTATATACGCCCTTGCGGCAACGCACGCTGCGAAGCCCCGTATGTACCGTACCCGTCAACCCATCCGCCTCTTGCGCGAGCTTTTTATAACTGCCGTTCGTATGGTGCACGAACACGTAGCGCACGTTTTTAAGCTTTCCGCGCGCTTGACGTAAAAAGGCGCGTACAGGCGCGGCTATCGAAAACACCCATATCGGGGAACACACGACGACTTCGTCGTATTTCGTCAAATCCGCCGCGCATTTTTCTATCGGCATATCACGGCGCAACATACCGTATCTGCCGCACCACCAAAAGCCTGCCGTACCGTCGGTTTTCTCCGTAGCCACGATTTCATAAACGCACGCGCCGATTTTATCCGCTTCTTCGTAGGCGATACGCTTTACGTAGCCCATTCTTGAAAAGTAAACGACGAGCTTTTTTGCGTTTTCGCCGATATGCGTATAGGCCGTCCTATCGAAAACAAAAGTTTCCTGCCGCAAAAAGACGGAAGCCGCGTACCCCGTCAACGCCTGACACAGCCCGAAAATAAAGTACGTCGTAGACATAAAATTCAGCGGAAACATATAAAATTGAATACATATCCACAGCATGAGCGTAACGCCGAACACGCCGCCCAAAAGCACGCCTAAACGTTTTTTCCTAAGAAGCAAAACGGCGGCGCAAATATTCGTCGCTCCGTTGACGAGCAACAGCATTATACCCGAAAAAACGAAATTCCGAAACAACGCGTCCGCAAACGGCAATTTCCGAAAATACGGCAACATGGCGTCCATACCCATACTGCGACCGCTCGGATCGACCAACATACCGACGCCGCCTGCAATCGCGCCGATACCGATAAACAACGTCCAAAACAGAAGGACGCGCCGCGTAGCGTTATATCTCGATTTCTGCATTCCCCTCTCCTTCCGTCGCCATAGACAGCGGCGCAACGCGCGCTTAATCCTTATGCTCGTATTTATACTTCAAACCGAGATACATATCGGTGAGCGACTCGCTCGCGAGATCTTCGCTCCAATCGTAAAATCCCGTCGCCGCCATCGTCGCGATGCCGTGCACATATGCCCACATTTCCAAATAAAACATCCATGCGCGCGCACGCGTAATATGCACTTGCCGAACGATCAAATCCACCAATTTCTCCGCGGAAGGATCTATCTTCTTCTCTTCGAGGCGTCTATCGCGCATATAGAGCAACTTGAACAGCTCCCGTTCCTCTTTCGCAAAACGAATATACGCCATGCCGCTCGCCTTATAGGGCGGATATTTTCCGCTCTCCATTTCCGCCTGCATACGCTTTGCGAACAGCTCGTTCGCCGCCTCTACCACGCTGCGGCGCACATCGTCCATGCTGTCGAAATAGCTGAACACGGGGCGCGTAGACACGCCCAATTTCTCTCCCATGGCGCGCGCGGTGACGGCGGAAATGCCGTGCTCCCTCGTCAAATCCAGCGCGGCGGCAACAATCTCTTCTTTCGTAAACAAAAACGCTCTCGGCATACTTCGCTCCTTGTTCGGCAACACGCGTTGCGTTACGTTTGTTGCTTTATTATAACACCTAAAAATCGGCTTGTCAAGCGTATGCAAAAAATTTTTGTATAAAATTTATATTTTTTTCGAAGAAGGGCGAAACCGCTAATTGAGCACGACGTCCTTTAATCGATTGTATTTCTGCATTGCGGCTTGGCGCAAGCGATCGTCGGCGAGCCGTCCGTCGAACACGTCGTCCGAAAGTTTTTTGGCGAAGAAGATTGCCCGTGCGGAATAGCGGAGATTTTTTATATCCGTCAGCATTTTTCCCGATTGCCGCGTGCCGAAGAAATCGCCGCTACCGCGCATTTCCAAGTCTTTTTCGGCAATCGCGAAGCCGTCCGTGCTCGTCTTTAAGGTCTGCAAGCGTTCGCGCGCGACTTCGCCGTCCGTGCCCATAAGCAGGAAACAATAGCTCTTTTCCGAGCCTCTGCCGACGCGGCCGCGCAATTGGTGCAACTGCGACAAGCCGAAGCGTTCGGCATTGTAAATAATCATAATCGTGGCGTTGGGCACGTCGATACCGACTTCTATCACCGTCGTTGCGACCAAGCAATCGTATTCTTTCGCCTTAAACGCCGTCATCACCGCCGCCTTTTCCTTGTCCTTCATCCTTCCGTGCAACAACCCGAAGCGCACCGACGGCAAACGGTTGCGAAGCTCTTCGAAAAGCTCCGTTACGCTCATCACCGAGCCTTCCTCGTCATCGTCGATTTTGGAACAGACGAAGTACGCCTGCTTGCCTGCCGCCGTTTCGCGGCGGACGTATTCGAGCATGTCGTCGTACTTGGCTTCGGGAATGACGGACGTGGAAATTTCCTGCCGTTCCCGCGGCTTATCCGTAATCGTCGTCACATCCAAATCCCCGTAGAAAATCAAGGAAAGCGTCCGAGGAATCGGCGTCGCGCTCATGACGAGCATATCCACGCTTTCGCCTTTTTCCGAAAGGGCGTTGCGTTGCGCCACGCCGAAGCGGTGCTGTTCGTCGCAGACGATGAAGGAAAGGCGAGGTATTTTCACGTCCTCCTGAATAATGGCGTGCGTGCCGCAAAGAATGTCTATCTCCCCGTTTTCAAGCTGCTCCTTTAATTCGCGTTTTTCCTTGACTTTCAAGCCGCCTGCCAAATAGCCCACCCTATATTCGGGGAAATATTTTTGCAAAACGGCGTAATTCTGCGCCGCAAGCACTTCCGTAGGCGAAAGATACGCCGCCGAAAAGCCGCTTTTCACCGCCATATATATGCCGCATAACGCCACCGCCGTTTTTCCGCTGCCGACGTCACCTTGCACCAAACGGTTCATCTTCGTCGGCGCGTGGATATTTTCGTAGATTTCGTTGACGGCGAGTTTTTGCCCGTTCGTCAGTTCGAACCCGAACCGTTCGGAAAACTTTTTCACGTCCTGCGCCGACACCGAATATCGATGCAACCGCACCTCTTCCTTGCCGCCCTTGATAATCTTAAAAGCGGAAATCAAAATAAAATATTCTTCCAAGGCAATCCGTTCCGAAGCGGCGTCTTTTGCGGCAATCGACGTGGGATTATGCACCTCGAAATAGGCGCGTTCCAAGGAGGACAAGCCGTATTTTTCCACGAGCTGCCAAGGTATTTGCGTGGACAAGTCCGCGCGGCATAACGCTTCGGCGACCGCCGCGCGCATCATGCCTTGCGTAAGCCCGACCTTCAAAGGATAAACGGGCACGATCCCCTTTAAGCGATAATTTTTATCCAGCTCCTCAAAAGTGGGATTGACGACGGAAACTTGCCCGAATTTGTTTTGCACTCTGCCGTAGAAAAGATATTCTCCGGCTTCCAATTTTTGCGCGACGTACGGCTGATTGAACCAAACGGCGACAAACGGAAATCCGTCCTGCGAACAAAAAGCTTTCACCAAGGCGCGACGTCCGCCGTAACGAACGGTCGAAACGCGCGTGACGGTGCACGCCACCAACACCATGTCGTTATGGTATGCGGTTTTCAGCGAGGAACGCTCCGTAAGGTCCAAATAGGCGCGCGGATAAAAGCGCACCAAATCCTCCGCCGTGTAGATCCCCAACTTATTAAATTCCTTTTCCCGTTTCAAACCGATCGAACGCAATTCCGAAAGCTTCACGCCACTCTCCTTTTCGGCTTTTTGCCGTTATAGACAAAACGGGAAAGCCGAGCCTTCCCATTCCGTTTTTTCAATTCTATGTACCTGCGAAAACGCGTTTTTTACGACGACGACGTATAGTACCGTTCGCCGAACGACGTCCCATGTTTTTATTATTCCAAAGAAAGGATATAATAATACACGGATTGACCGCCGTTGTGGAAATCGACGTCGCAATCGGGGTATTTTTCCGCAATCGTTTCGCAAAGCGATTTGGCTTCTTCCTCCTTGACGTCTTCGCCGTAATACAGCGTGATGACTTGGTGGAAGTCCTCTTTCAGTTTCGCGATGAGTTTAAGCACCGTTTCTTCCAACGAATGGGATTTTGCAAGAATCTTCTTATCGTCCAAGCCGATAATATCCCCTTCTTTGATGCTGAACCCGTTGAGAGAAGTGTTGCGCACCGCGTAAGTAACTTGCCCGACCTTCACGTTGTCGAGGGCGTGAAGCATGTTAATCTTGTTTTCCTCTGCGCTGAGTTCGGGGTTGAACTCCAACACAGCCGCAAAGCCCTGCGGTACGTTCTTCGTCGGAATGACGTGCAACGTCTTGTTTTCGACGAGGTTTTTCGCCTGCTCCGCCGCCAACGTGATATTTTTGTTGTTCGGGAAGATAAAAATATGTTCCGCGTTGATTTTTTGCGCCGCGCTTGCGATGTCGCTCGCGGAAGGGTTCATCGTCTGTCCGCCTTCGATAATGCGATCCACGAACAAATCTTTGAATATCTCGGAAATGCCTGCGCCCGTACAAATGGCAAGCATACCCATTTCCTTTTTCTCCGCTTCCATTTTCGCTTTCAGTTGGCGGTTTTGCTCCAACATATTTTCGATTTTCGGACGCTCCAATTCGCCGAGCTCCAACGCGTAGGTGAGCGCTTTACCCGGCTGATTGGTATGCACGTGCACCTTGACAAGCTCCAAATCGCCGATACAAATAACGCTGTCGCCGATTGCCATCAGTTTTTCGCGCAAACGATCGATCGCGGAAAGCGTAGTGCTCTTTTTCAAATTGATAATGAAGAACTCGGTGCAATACGCGTACTGTATTTCGCCGATGTCCATATTCAGGATAACGGAATTATCGCCGAATTCGGATTCCGTCGTCGCCGTCTGCACTTCGGGCGCTTCGTCCACAATCTCCTCACCCGTAAGCGCGGCGTTAAAGCCCCGCAAAATGGTCATAAGCCCCACGCCGCCCGAATCGACGACGCCTGCTTTTTTAAGTACGGGAAGAAGCTCCGGCGTCAAAGCGAGCGCTTTATCGCCTTCGGCGAGCACGTCTTGGAAAAACTCCTCGAAAGTCTTTTTCTTCGCCGCAATCTTGCCTGCCGCTTCGCTCATCATGCGAATGACGGTGAGGATCGTGCCCTCTTTCGGCACGGACACCGCGCCGTAAGCGACTTTCGTGCCTGCTTCGAAAGCTTTTGCGAAAGTCTTCGTATCCACTTCGCGTTCCGCTTTACGAACGACCGAACAAATGCCTTTGAGTATCTGCGAAAGGATAACGCCGGAATTACCGCGCGCACCCTTTAACGCGCCTTTGGAAATACTGTCGCAAACGTCCACGAACGAACTCGACTGGCACGCCGTCATTTCCTTTACGCAAGACTGCATCGTCAGCGACATATTCGTACCCGTATCGCCGTCGGGAACGGGGAATACGTTTAACGCGTCTACTTTGGCGCGATTGATTTCCAACTGCTTTGCGCCGACGAGAATCATTTTTCTCAATTCGTTGCTATTTATTGTTTTATGCATTATGCAATGCTCCTTATACCCTTGTTTTAACCGATTTTTGAATTTTTACCCGTGACGGTAAAATCGGCAACGCCGTATGATCTAATAAGGGACGCGCCCGAAAGCGTTTGTATAATAACAGAAAGAATCATACGCAAAAGCGCGCGAAAAAGCGACTGCGTCGCACGCGCCGTTATAACTTAAAGTTTTACTCCGATAACATTGACGTTGACGGCGTCCACCACCATGCCCGTAAAGCCTTCCACCTTATACTTGATTGTTCCCTTTAAGGTTTCCGCCACCGCGCCGATGGAAACGCCGTACTTCATGACGACGTAGACGTCCACGAAGATATGATTGTCGGAGGTCGTGATCTTGATGCCTTTTCCGCCGCTGTCTTTTTTAAGTAGCATAGCAAGACTGTCGGTGAAACGACGAGATACCATTTCCACGATTCCGTAGCATTCCTGCGCCGTGTGCGAAGCCACTTTGGCAATCGCCAAATCGGATATAGAAATTTTGCCGTATGCGTTGTTTGTATTGACTGACATAATATTCACTCCAAGTTCTAACCTATTGTACACTATTTCTATACATTTTGCAAGTACTTTTTCAATTTTTTCCGATTTTTTTTATTTTTTATGTTTTTTCGCCCTATTTTTAATTGCTTTTTCTTTGTAGAAATGGTATATTATTAATGCTTGTTTTTCGCCCGTATGCTTCGGGCAGGCGTAGCAGACGCCGTTTTTACGGCAAACCACGGAAAAAATAACCCAAAAACGGAGGTGTTCAATATGTCCAGAGTATGCAATATTTGCGGGAAAGGTCAGGCTTCGGGAAACAACGTCAGCCACTCGAACCGTAAAACGAGAAGAACGTTTAAAGTAAACGTACAAAAGATTTCTTACGTAGAAGACGGCAAGGAAACCAACGGCTACGTTTGCGCAAGATGTATCAGAACACTTAAAAAAGCGGACGCAGAATAATT
>CAYWML010000017.1:0-20925 GCA_964459515.1 uncultured Clostridia bacterium
GGACGGTTTCCGTGCAGAACGATTTCGGAAGAACGCATTTGCGCTTTTCCGACGGACAGGAAATAGATTGCCCCGTAGGCGAGATTTTTTCTTTGCGCGTGGACGGCGTAACGGAACTTTTGACAAAACAGAAAAAGCGATAAGCTTGAATATTTGACACCTTTTTCGGAAAATTAGACAGTAATTCCCCTTTGAAATATGGTACAATTTATATTGTCACCAAATAAATTGGGGCGATTATAAAAAACAAAAAAATTTTTTTAGTAGGAGGAAGAAAGCAATTTATGAGGAAAACATGCAGAAAGGTTTTGCTTACGATTTGCACGGCGACGTTTGCCGTCGTATTCGGATTGCTCGGCGCGTTGTTCGGCGTTGAAAACGCTACGCCGTCCGCACTCGCGGAAACGACGGAATCGAACGTTACGACGTACGGTGCGGATTTGTGGACGAACGACAGTGCGAACGGCTCGGCGATTACGTTTACGACGGGCACGGACGAGGTTTACGGCGAGTATGCGGAACTTACGCATACGGCAAGCTGGGCAAATTTCTATGCGAATAGTGCGGACTCGAACGATGCTTTGAAAAATAAAACGCTCGTTTGGTACGTCTATAACCCGTTGGACAGCGACTTGACGGTTACGTATGCGTATTGCAACGGATCGCATAGCGACAATATTTTTAACGGGAACAGCAACCACTATACGTTGACCGCAAAAACATGGACGCAAGTGGCGTATGCGTGGGGTGATAAAGGGGACGGTACGCAGCTGAACCATTATCGTTTCGTCGTCGGGGAAAAAGCCGGCACTACTACGACTATCACCGGTTTGAAAATTACGGCTACATACGTTGCAGACAGCGCGGCGGAAGTGCAGGCGATTATCGACGCTCGATTGGCGGAAAAAGCCGCCGAAGCGGCAAAAACCGTCATTTCGGAAATCGACGCTTTGCCCGACGCTGCGGATTTTGCGCATATCGAAGAGATAAAAACGGTATACGGGCATTATGACGCGCTTTCCGAAGAGCAAAAAGCTTTCGTCACGAACAGCGCAAAACTTCTCGAATTGTACAATGCCGTAAAAGACATTACGGCGTATGGCGCGGATAAATGGACGAACGACAATAGTTGCGGTTCGGTGATTACGTTTACGACGGGCACGGACGAGGTTTACGGCGAATATGCGGAGCTTACGCATACGGAAAGCTGGGCGAATTTCTATGCAAATGTAACGGAAAACCCGACGGGAAAAACGGTCGTTTGGTATATTTATAACCCGAAGGAAACCGATTTGACGATTACGCTCGGCTTCTTGAACAGCACGCAATACGATTCGATTTTTAATACTCCCAACGGTTATCACTATACGTTGACGGCAGGTGCGTGGACGAAAGTTTCCATAGAATGGGGCGCAAACGAATATACGCAGAAATGGAATGTTTGCATGTATCGTTTCGTCGTCGGGGAAAAAGCAGGCGACGGCACGAATATCACGGGCATGAAAGTGTCGGCTACGTACGTTGCGGACAGTGCGCAAACGGTGCAAAACATCGTGACGAATTTGCAGTCGAGCGAATTGAAAACGCAAGCGGCAGCGGTAAACGCCTTAATCGCGGCTTTGCCGCAAACGGCTACGCTTACGTCTATCGAACAGATTAAAACGGCGTATGCAAGCTATTCCGCGCTTTCCGAAGCGGCGAAAGGCTACGTGGAAAACACGGATAAATTGACGTCGTTATACAACGCCGTAAAAGATATTACGCCGTATAATACGGAGTTGGTACACGGCAAACAGAACGGCAATCCCGATTATGCGAATATGAGCTTTACGACGGGAACGGACGAGGTCTACGGCGCGTATACGGAAATCACGCATACGAGCGATTGGGGTAATTTCACGGTGAACTGCGCACAATCGCCGAAAGGAAAAGTTGCGGTGTGGTATGTGTACAATCCGAACGGCGAAATGCAATTTTCCTACGGTACAGCACAGACCGTATACAATCACGACGATTCGAGAACGCGTACGCTGGCGGCAAACGCATGGACGCAGGTTGCCATCGAATGGTCGGAAAGCTATAATATCTCTTCGCTCATTTTCGTTTTCGGCGAAAAAGCGGGTGATTATACTTCCATGACGGGCATGAAAGTATCGGCAACGTATATCGCGGACAGCGCGGAAAGCGTAGCGGCGTTGTTGCCGAAACAGAATGCGAAAGTCGGCGTTACCGAAGCGAAAGCAAGTACCTACGGCAACGATTGGCTTAGCCTTTTCTTGTCGAGCTCGGATTACAGCGGTTTGTCGGCGGATCATGATACGCATTTGACGGGCTCGAACACGGGCGATCATATGCTTTTCTCCGCAGACGGCAGTACGTGGGCGGCGAAATCGACGATTGATACTTCGGAACGCTTCTCGTACGATACGACGAACAAAACGTTGAACGTATGGTGCGGAACATCGATAAACGTAACTACCTATCCGTATATTAAAATATTGAAAGGTACGTTGTTGCCGACGGCGGCAACCTTGCAAAACAGCGAGAGCGCGGAATACTACGAAACGAGCGCGGAGGTGATCTTGCACCTTGTAGACGGCGTTTATCGCGTATACACCGCACCCGTGGCGAATACGATAACGGGCGTGAAACTTTCGGCGAATTTGGGGGATGGCTGGCTTACGATTACGCTTTCCGACGCTTCGTACGAGGCTACGGGCACGGAAACGATAACTCCCAAATATACGAATATTCGCACGAGCGTGCTTTTCTCCGCAGACGGAAATACGTGGGTAGAGAACGCTTGTTATGACGGCGTTTGGCTTGCTCGCGACGGAAACGAGTTGCATTTGCGGGTCGGTGATAATTTCAAAACGACGTATAAGTATATCAAATTCTCCGCGGGGACGTTGCTTCCGACGAGTGCGGCTTTCGATGCGCCGAACCCCGAAAGTTGCTATACGATTTCCGAAGAGATTGTCTTTTACAGCGCAGACGGCGGCAATACCTTTGCGGAATACGTTCCGTCTACCGATCCGATCGTCCGTGCAACGATGGTATCGGGCGTATTGAATACGAATTACGGTTATGTCGCTTTCACGCTTAGCAATCACGATTACGCAAGCGCGGCAACGAACGATAATTTGATCAACCATTACAACGGAACTATTTCTACGCGCTTGAAAGAATTGAATTTCTATAATAAAATCAAGGTGACATATACGAACGGAAGCACGGCGACGCTCGATTGCGAAAGCGCGAGCGGACAGCAATATCTCGTGAACTTCGGCGATAACGGCGGCTTTGCGTTTATGACGGCGATCAACCAAAACAACAACGCGCTGTACGGCGTAGCTTCGATTACGATCGAAAAAGGCTGTCAATTCCCTTGCTACGAATATATCGTCAACGGCGGCGAGCGTGCGATTTATTACGAAACGACGGAAGACGTGACATTCGTTTCCACGAATAACTTGGCGTTTGGAAAACTCACCGTACACGAAACGACGGTCGAGGGCGTATTGGATACGAATTACGGTTATGTCGCTTTCACGCTTAGCAATCACGATTATGCGAGTGCGGCAAAGGACGAGAATTTAATCAACCATTACAACGGAAACATTTCTACGCGCTTGAAGGAATTGAATTTCTATAATAAAATCAAAGTGACGTTTACGGACGGAAGCACGGCAACGCTCGATTGCGAAAACGCAAGCGGACAGCAATATCTCGTGAATTTCGGCGAAAACGGCGGCTTCGCGTTTAGGACTACGCTTTATGAAGAGGAAGTCACTTCTTTGAAGAACGTAGCTTCGATTACGATAGAAAAGGGTTGCCAATTCCCTTGCTACGATTATATCGTCAACGGCGATAGCCCTGCGTATTACGAAACGACGAAAGCGGCGGTGTTCGTTTATAACGGCAGCAGCTTCGTACGCGGTACTTCGTTTACGGAAGTTTCCATCAATATCGGCAACAGCTTGGCGTTGAACTTCTACGCTACGCTTTGGAACGCGGCGAACAGCGAAGCGTATTTCGTCGCAACCTGCGGCGAATACAGCAGAAGATACGAATTGACGGATAAAAACGTATCGGTGCAGGGCGACGTTTTGAAATTGACCTATACCAATATCGCGCCGCAAAACATTCGCGACGACGTGACCGTGGTGTTGTACGATAAAGACGGCGGCGAGTTGGCGCGCCTTACTTACAGCGTATGGCAATATTGCACGAAGATCATCGAAACGAGCAGCAACGATAAAATGGTCGCTTTGGCGAAAGACGTTTTGGCGTACGGCGGCGCGTTGCAGGATTATTTGAACGAAAGCACTACGGAAACGGATATCGACGTGGACGGCGACGGCAATGCGATTGTCGGCACGACGTACGACGCTTCCAAGGTGACGAGCGTTACGAATAAAACGACGGAAGAGGGCGCGGACACGACGTACTATCGCTTCCGCGCGGTAGGCGTGCGTATGGATAATTGCAACGCGTTGTATTTCCGCTATTTCGTGGCGGACGGCAAAGCGGCGCAGGTGTATGTCAACGGTAAGGATTATACGAACGAAGCGAAGTTCGTGGAAAACGTAGAAGGCGGCAAACTTTACGTCGTATACGTATGGGACGTTTCGCCTATGCAGTTTGCCACCGTTTATACGGCGCAGTTGTTCGGTTGCGAAGATACTTCGGCGGACGATCCCGCGTATGCCCTTGTGGAAACGGTGTCGTACAGTATTCATTCGTTTATCAAGAGTAAGGAAAACGATACGCAGCTCGGCGCGTTGGCGAAAGCTTTGTACGGCTACGGCGCGGCGACGAAGAACTACTTCGTCAATACCGAAGTCGATCTCGTATACGAAAATACGTACAGCGAACCGGAGGAGATCGCATATCATACGATTTCCTCCACGGGTGATTTGAACCTTGCCATCGGAACGGATAACTACGTTTCCATGTCCTTCAATACGAACGATACGCAATCGCACCCTGCCGTAGTGGGAACGATTTACTACAAGGCGGAGGGTACGAGCAATCTGTACAGCGAAGCTTTCTATATCGCCGAAGGCGAGAAGACCTTCTCCATGTTCTTGGACGTATACCGTAACGGCGCGACGGCTTCCGCTATTCAGTCGGCTTCTAAAACGATCGTGCGGATTACGTTTAACAACGTGGATAAAAACGGGAACGACGGCTATTTCACGTTGGCTTCCGTCGGGCATTCCGCCAAGAGCTTGTATGCGGAGGCGAACAACGACGATCACGTTATTTATATGACGAACGGCACGGTTACGGTGGGTATGGATCTCGACCTCGGCGGCGCGGTGACCTATCTTTCCAAAACGGGCATCAACGAGTATAGAATTTATACGAATCGGTTAAAGACGAAGTCGGTGCCTTATATCGGTACGGAGCCCGCGAAGAGTCCGAGTTATAACTCTTCGTACGGTTATAAACTTGTGTCGAGCGGCGACGTAAACCTTATCAATATCCACGATACGGGCAGAGAAATTCAGCAGTCCTATTACGCAGGCGTGGCGAAAGGCACGGTAGAAAATAAGACGGTGACGAACGGCGAATCGCAAAAGTATTACAACGCTTCGACGGGCGAAACTTCGGACTACGGCGCGAGATACGGCACGCAGGACGGCAAAGTTATGCAGTATAACCCCGTGCAATCGGGCGGCGTGGACAATTACGAAAGCCAGATCGTCGATTACAGCGTAACGAAAGATAGCAGCGGCAATATCATCAAGGTGTATATCAAGACGAGAGCGCAGGAATGGGGAAGCGGTACGAATATTTACGAAAACGTGCTTTCTTGGTCGTATATGGAAAATTGGTACGAGTTCAAGAACGGCATGATCTACGTGGATAACAACTTCATCGATTGGAAGGGCTTCCTCGGAATTTACGAAAACTTGGACGGCGCGATCGGGCAAGAAACGCCTGCAATCTATATGGTCTCCTCGTTGGGTACGTATTATGCGGAAACCGCGCAATACGGCACGATTAAAAATTCCAACCTCGGCGATATGTCTACGGCTACCTATACTTCGGGAACGGACACGAGCGGCGAAAAGCATTACGCAATTCAAAACGACTCGACGATGAAGTGGCACGCATGGTTGAATAACGAAGATTTCGGCGTAGGCATTTATATGCCGAAGGGTGAAAATTCCTCGGTGTACTATTTCGCAGCGAAAGGCGGCTCGGAGAATACGAGAGGTACGGTATTGAACTGTAAAGACGACGCGTATTGCTATTCTTCGTGCGCGGTGGTTGCCGACTTCGCAGAGCAGACGGCGTTGCGGTATACCTACGTTTTGTGCGTGGATAGTTTGACGAACATTCAAAACAACCTGAACGGCATTTCGGACGTAAATAACGACGGGTTGGGCGCGTGGACGACGCGTGGTTAAAAAGGAGGCGTACGATGAAAAATTTGCAGAAAATATATGAAGAGCCTGTATTGCATATCGTTTCGATAGCGGCGGCGGATATCGTCCGCACCAGCCCTGCAAGCGACGGTGTAGACGTCGACGACGTAAATTGGGCGTAACGGTAGGGCGGCTATGAAAAAACGGTTATGCGCGGTTTTTGCGCTGTTGTTGTGTATCGTTTGCTCCGCTTGCGTTCGGTTTGATCCGAACAGCGGAAGTACTTCCGTCGGTGACGGTACTTCCGACGGCGGCGCGGCTGCTTCCGCCTCTTCTTCGGCAACTTCGTCGAGCGAGATAAAAGGCTTTGCCGTAACGATACGTCGCGCGGACGGCTCGGAAGAGCGCGTGGCGATAACGGCGCAGAATTATCGCGAGGTGTATGCCGATTTGAAGACGAACGGTTTGACGCCGAATAGCGAACAGTACGCGTATCGTTGGGAAAATTTTCCCGACGCGCCGACATACGGCGATTACGTGCTGACGGAAGCGCGCGAAGTGCGGTTGTATGTCGTAAGGTTTGTAAACGCCGACGGCAGCGAGGTGGAAACGAGGCAATTTGCCTACGGCACAGTGCCGCAATGCTCGATAGAGCCGTCGATAAAACCCGACGGCGCGACGAGTTACCGCTTCGTAGGTTGGCAACCCGCCTTGCAGGCGGTGACGAAAGACGCGGTATATCAAGCGAAGTACGAGCCGACAACCGACACGGAAACCGAACGCGTACCCGTTTGACGAGAAACTTGCGTAAAAGAAATAACGAGCCGTTACGGCTCGTTATTTCCGTCAAATTTCGATATTACCGCGATGGTCGAGTAATCTATCGAGAAAGAAAAAAGCGTGCGTTCTGCGCGCCTTTTTTTGTTTTGAAAGGCTGCCGCTTAACGCGACAGCCTGTTTATCGGTTTTCGATTGCGTAGCCGTCGGGCGTTTTTTTTTGCGCGGCGGCGTTGCGTTAAATGACGACGATGTTTTTCTCGGCAAAGTCGGATTTCAACGCTTCGGGGAAGGCTTCGTCCGTGATGAGGACGTTGATATCCTCTATATGCGCGAAAGTGTGCGGCTTAATCTTGCCGATTTTCGAGCTGTCGAGCATCATATACAGCGATTTTGCTTTTTTGCAAATAACGCGAAGTTGTTCCGCTTCCACTTGCGAGCTGCAAGCAAACCCGTTTTCGGGCGTGAACGAAGCGGCGGAGATGATTGCCAATTCAAAATTCAAGTCCGTAAAATACAGGGAGGAAAAGGAAGAAACCGTGGAAAGGTTTTCCTTTATCAATTGTCCGCCGAGCAGGTTGACGATGACGTTTTGCTTTTTGGCAAGCTCGGTTGCCACGGCGAGTCCGTTGGTGAACACGTTGCAGGGGCGGTCGGGGATTTCCTTGGCGAGGTAGAGTGCGGTCGTGCCGGCGTCGAGGAAGAACGTCGCGCCTTCGTCGATGAGTCCTGCCGCTTTTTGCGCGATGACGATTTTTTCGTCGCTGTTCATGGTCGTTTTTTTGGCGTACGGCACACTCGACGTTTTTTGTACTTCGCGGACGGACATCGCGCCGCCGCGCACGCGAATAACTTTTCCGTCTTTTTCCAGTTGGAATAAATCGCGGCGCAAAGTCATTTCCGAAACTTGCGGAAAATATTCTCGCAACTGTTCCAACGTGAGTTTGCCGCGTTTGTCTAAGAGTTCTGCGATTTCGTTAATGCGTTCGTATTTCATTTGATAAGCTCCTTTTTCGTCACATTGAAATTCTCTATCAAATTTAGCACAAAAAAAACAAAAAAGCAAGCATAAACAAGACGATTTCGCACAAATTCATAAAAATTTCATAATCCCGTCAAATTTGCGGAAAAACGAGCGCGCTTTGACGGCGTTCTATGAAAAACAGGCGTTTTTTGCTTGCGGTGGGTAAAAAAGTGTGCTATAATGGAAACGAAAAAAATGCAGGTGCGCGTTTGCGCCGTACTTCGCTTTTGGTAAAGACGGCGGAAGGAAAAGAACCATGTACGATTTTATAAGCGATTTAGACGAATTTTTTTGCGAAAAGTACGCAAATTACGATAAATTATGCGTATTGTCCGATTATGAAATGCCGACGATGTATCGCACGGAAACCGACGAATTCGGCGTGACGCGTTCGTATACGTTGGAGGCGGACACGATGAGCCTTGCGCGGCAGAAGAAAAAGACGGAGCTGTTGGCGGCGTTGAAAACGAAGCTCGCCGATACGAGCTTTTCCTTTTCTTTTTTGCCGCTCGGCATATTCGCGCGCCTGCGCAATCGCTTTTCCAAAGTCGGCTTTTATAAGCCGTTTCACGCCGTGTTGCAACGCTACGACGTTCCGTCCTCGGCGGCGGAAATCGGATTGAGCGTATCGGAGGAAATTTGGCGAAAAATATGCAAAGGGAGCTTTTTGCCGACGAAGAACTTGATCTTTTCGTTGGCTTTGGCGGCGCATTTCTCGTATGAAGATACGTGTACGCTTTTGACGGCGTGCGGCTACGCGTTCGACTTTACTTCGGTGAAAGACGTGGTGCTGGCGTATCTCTTGCAGACGGGCGTGTACAACGCCGAGATGGTCGCCTGCGCGTTGGCGGAATACCGCGTGGAGAATTTGTACCTCGCGCAAGGAAGGCAAACCGCTTGCGAGAAAAATCCCGAATAACGCCCGTCGGAACACTTGCGTTTCTTCGGCGAATATGCTATAATAGTAAAAATCGAATATCCGAGCGGAAAAAGAGTATTCCGAGTTTCTCGTTTTGACAGAGAACCGCGCCGCGGCTGAAAGCGCGTAGAACGAGCGCGGAAGAAAGTGCGTTTTCGCGTTTGCAGGACAGAGTAATTTCTGCGGTAGCCCCCGTCATCGGGCGAAAGAGAGGGGAATTTTCCCTTAAAAGTAAAGTGGAACAGCGGTCGCACGCCTTTACGCATAATAGCCGAACGGCTTTTATCGCGCGAAGGCGTTTTCTTTTTACGGAAGCAGTACGAAAGCGGACGAAAGATTGTCGGGAGGCGTACTCTATGTGGTTTAGAGCTCTGCGCGAAGACGTGCTTGCGGCGAAAAGGAAGGATCCTGCCGCGCGCAACCGTTTGGAAATCTTATTGACGTATTCGGGCGTGCACGCTTTGGCGTTGCACCGCTTGGCAAACGGACTGTATCGCCGTAAATGCAAACTTTTGGCGCGTATGCTCAGTCAATTCGCGCGGTTCTTAACGGGCGTGGAAATTCATCCTGCCGCAAAAATCGCGTGCGGCGTGTTTATCGATCACGGCACGGGCGTCGTTATCGGAGAGACGGCGGAGGTCGGGAAAGGCACGGTTATTTATCAGGGCGTTACGCTGGGCGGAACGGGCAAGGAACGGGGAAAACGCCACCCGACCGTCGGCGAGAACGTTACGCTGTCGGCAGGGGCGAAGGTGCTGGGCGGTTTTACCGTGGGCGACGGCGCGCGTATCGGCGCAGGCGCGGTCGTCTTGGCGGAAGTGCCGCCGTACGCAACCGTCGTCGGCGTGCCTGCAAAAGTGGTGAAAATCCGTTCGGCAGAAATAGAACGAAAGTAAAAAATGCGCATACCGTGTATGCGTTGAAAGGAATAAAGGAGTGAAATGGCGAATATGAAAATCTACAATTCTTTGACGAAACGAAAAGAGGAGTTTCAGCCGATCGAGGGTAACCGCGTGAAAATGTACGCGTGCGGCATTACGGTGTCGGGCGAGGCGCATATCGGGCACGGCTATCAGGCTTTGATATACGATATTATGCGGAAATATTTGAAAAAACTCGGTTACGACGTCACTTATGCACGCAATTATACGGACGTGGACGATAAAATTATCGCAAAATCGCAGGAAACGGGTATTCCTGCCGACGTATACGCGGCGAAAATGATCGAGAATATCAACGTCGTTATGCAAAAATTTCACGTCAACGATCCCGACGTGTGGCTGAAAGCGACGGAAAATATACAAAACATCATCGATTTCGTTGCCGCGCTTATCGAAAAAGGACATGCCTATCCGACGAAGAACGGCGACGTGTATTTCGACGTCGCTTCCTTCCCTGCCTACGGCAAACTGTCCAATCGCAACATCGAGGACGCCTTGGACGGGGTGCGCGTGGAAAACGACGAAGAGAAGAAGAACGCGTACGATTTCGCCCTTTGGAAGAGTGCGAAACCCGGTGAAATTTGCTGGCAATCCCCGTGGGGGAAAGGCAGACCGGGGTGGCATATCGAGTGCTCGGCAATGAACCGCGCGGCGTTCGGGGAGCAAATCGATATTCACGGCGGCGGCAGAGATTTGATTTTTCCGCATCACGAAAACGAGATCGCGCAGACGGAAGCTTTGACGGGCAAGCCTTTCGTTCGCTTTTGGACGCATAACGGGCTTATCAAAGTCAACGGACAGAAAATGAGCAAATCGCTCGGCAACAGTCTGTTGCTTTCCGACCTTTTGGAGAAGTATTCCGACGAAGCATTGAAATTCGCGCTGTTGCAAACGAACTATCGCAACGATATCAATATCACGGACGAACTGTTCCCCGAAGCGGAGAAGCATATCGCCGATTTCTACGCCGTGCTCGCGGCGGTGGATAAATCGGGCATGCAGGCAAACGAAGGGGGCATGTCTGCGGCGAAACATATCGACGAAGAATTTAACGCGTGCATGGACGACGACTTTAACACCGCGCTCGCCCTGTCGAATTTGTTCGGGTATTTTAAGGAGATTAAGCGTATGTCGGCGGCAGGCGATGCCACGGCGGCGGCGTACGCGGCGCAGATCCGCGCGACGTATGGCTTGCTCGGTTTCTTTCAAAAGGACGCACAGGCGTATGCGGCGGCTTACGGAAAGGCGCAAGAGGAAATTCCTGCCGAAGTGCGTGCGATTGCCGAAGCGCGCCAAACGGCGCGGCAGAACCGCGATTGGGGAAAGAGCGACGAATTGCGCGCGCGCTTGGCGGAGCTGGGATATACCGTCAAGGACTCGAAAAACGGCTACGAATTGACGAAAAACTAAAAAAAATCGATTGTCGTCGCGCTGTATCGCTTGACAAAAAAGACGGACGATAATATAATGATAGCACGGCTATGCGCTTCGGCGCGCGTAGCGCGGCGGATTTGCGAGAAATTATCATAAAGGACATAGAAAAATGAAAGCAAAAGAATTGAGAGAGTTGTATTTGGGCTTTTTTACGGAGCGCGGACATAAGGCGATCCCTTCGGCTTCCCTTATTCCCGAAAACGATCCCACGGTGTTGTTCACGACGGCGGGTATGCATCCGCTCGTTCCCTATCTTTTGGGCGAAAAGCACCCGGCAGGCAATCGTTTAACGGATGTGCAAAAATGCGTGCGTACGGGGGATATCGACGACGTCGGCGACGAGCGGCATTGCACCTTTTTCGAAATGCTCGGAAATTGGTCGCTCGGCGATTATTTCAAGAAAGAAATGATTCCTTGGAGCTATACCTTCCTCACCGATAAAAAGTACCTCGGCATTCCGTCGGACAAGCTTGCCGTGACGGTGTTCGGGGGCGACGAAACGCTTCCGCGCGACGACGAAGCGGCGGAGCTTTGGGAAAAATCGGGCATTAAAAAGGAAAATATCTATTTTATGCCGCGCGAAAACAATTGGTGGGGACCTGCCGGTTTGACGGGACCTTGCGGCACGGACACGGAAATGTTCGTCATTCGCAAGCCGAAGTGCTCGCCTACCTGCAATCCCGACTGTAACTGCGGCGCGTTTTTGGAAATTTGGAACGACGTGTTCATGCGCTTTAACAAGCAGGCGGACGGCTCGTATACCGAGCTTTCGCAAAAGAACGTCGATACGGGCATGGGCTTAGAGCGCGCGCTTTGCGTTTTGAACGGCAAGTCCAGCGTGTACGAAACGGATATTTTTGAAAACGCCATTCGCACGATTTCCGAGTTGACGGGAAAGACTTACGGCGAATCGGAGGAGGTTACGAAAGCGTTCCGCGTGTTGCTCGACCACACGCGTACGGCGACTTTTATGCTCGGCGACGAAAAGGGTATCGTGCCTTCCAACACCGATCAGGGGTATATTTTGCGCCGAATTATTCGCCGCGCCGTTCGCTACGGACGGAAAATCGATTTGCCGGAGGGCAGTCTTGCTAAGATTTCCGAAGCGTTCATCGCGGAGTACGCGGACGTATATCCCGAATTGCGGCAAAACGCCGCCAAAATCGCGGAAGAGTTGCAAAAGGAAGAGGCGAAGTTTAATAAAACGTTGCAACAGGGCTTAAAAGAGTTTGAAAAGTGCATCGGCGGCATCGAACGGAAGAACGCGTTCATGGCGCAAAAAGATCCTGCGTACGTTGCGGAAAAAACGATTGGCGGCAAGCAAGCGTTCCACTTGTACGATACGTACGGCTTCCCCGTGGAGATTACCGACGAAATGGCGAAAGAGCGCGGCTTTGCGGTGGATATGGCAGGATACCTTGCGGCGTTCGAGGAACACCAGAATAAGAGCAAAGCCGGCAGCGAGCAGAAGTTTGCTTGCGGTTTGGCAGACCATAAGGAAGCGACGACGGCTTTGCATACGGCAACGCACTTGTTGCACGCGGCGTTGAAAAAGGTATGTTCGCCCGACGTCAAGCAAAAAGGTTCCAATATCACCGAGGAACGGTTGCGTTTCGATTTTAACTTGCCGCAACCGATGACGGCGGAGCAGATCAAAGCGGTGGAAGATTTGGTCAACGAGCAAATTCAAAAGGATATTCCCGTTGTCATGAAGGAACTGACTTTGGAAGAAGCCAAGGCGGAAGGGTTTACGGGTTTGTTCGAGAGCAAGTACGGCGAAGTCGTGAAAACGTACACGATCGGCGATTTTTCCAAAGAGATTTGCGGCGGACCGCACGTGGAGCGCACGGGTAAACTCGGCAAATTCAAGATCCAAAAGGAACAAAGTTGCGGTTCGGGATTACGCCGCATTAAGGCGATTTTGGAATAAAAACAACGCTCCTTCGAACATCAAACGCCGCGAATGCGGCGTTTGGCGGCGAAGCCTTTGTCATTGCGAGGCACGAATGTGCCGCGGCAATCTCGCAGATGGGCGAAAACGGGGCGTGGCTTCCGCGGCAATCTTACAGATTGCCACGAGATTACCGCGTCGCTCCGCTCCTCGTAATGACGGAGATGGACGCGACGCTTCTGACGAATAGTGGTGGCATGTCATTGCGAGGCACGAATGTGCCGCGGCGATCTCGCCGATAGGCGAAAACGGGGCATGGCTTCCGCGGCAATTTTAACGGCGGAGAGGACTTCGCTGTTTTTTTGAAAATTTAAGGAGAACGAATACATGGTTCGCCATATTATACTTTGGAAATTAAAAGAAAGCCTTTCATCCGAAGAAAAAGCGGCGGTGAAACGCGGCATGAAAAGCGGCTTGGAGAGCTTGGTCGGGGAAATATCGGGCTTGCTTTCGGCGGAGGTTTTGTGCGAGGGATTGGCTTCCTCTACGGCGGACGTCATGCTGTATGCTTGCTTTGAAAACGACGCGGCGTTGCAGGCATATCGCACACACCCGTCGCACGTCCGCGTAGCCGATACGCTCGTGCGACCGTACGTTGCCGTGCGGAGCTGTTTCGACGTAGAAACGGAGGACGCTTTATAATGCTCGAAGTGTTGAAAAAGGACGATTTTGACCTTATGTACGCTTTGATGCGCGAGAGTTTTCCGAAAGAGGAGTATCGCCCGTACGCGGCGCAACGCGCCTTGTGGGAGCATTCCGTCTATACCGTGTATGCGTTGTACGGCGAAAGGGGAGGGTTGCAGGCTTTTCTTTCCGCGTGGGAGTTTCCCTCGTTCGTCTATTGGGAGCATTTGGCGGTGCAACCGACTTGCCGAAACGGCGGCATTGGCGGCGGCGTACTTGCGGAAGCGCGCAAGCGAACCGACAAAACGATTTGTTTGGAAGTAGAACTGCCGCAAACGGAGATGGCGAAAAGGCGAATCGCCTTTTACGAGCGGAACGGTTTTTTCTTGAACGCTTACGAATATATGCAGCCGTCCATGGGCGAGGGGCGGCGCGAGATACCGCTGTTGTTGATGACGACGGGCGGCGGCATATCGTCGGCGCGATTTGCCGAAATGCGCGCGACGCTCTATCGCGAAGTTTACGGCGTGCGATGAATTTACAACGAAAAAAGGGGCAAGGAACGTCGTTCCTTGCCTTTTAGCGTGCACAAACGGAGCTTGCGTTGCCGATGGGATTAAAAAAATTCTTCTTCTAACATGGCGCAAAGGCAATGGTAGACGGGAAGGTGCAGTTCTTGCACTTTATACGTTTCCGTTTCGGGAACGGCGATCGTGCAATCGGAAACCCGTCCGAGTTTTCCGCCGCCTGCGCCTGTCATGGACAGCACCGACATGCCTTTGGCTTTTGCAATCGTTGCCGCGTATACGCAATTTTTCGAGTTGCCCGACGTCGATAAACACAGCAAGCAATCGCCTTGCCGTCCTAAGGCGTATGTTTCTTGTGCGAAAGCGGCGTCCCACGCTTTATCGTTGGCGAACGCCGTCAATACGCCCGTTTGCGAAATCAGGGAATACGCAGGCAACGCGCCCTCTAATTTTTCGCAGAGATACGCGCCGTCTTCGCCGAGTGTTTGCAAACGCGCGCGGATGGTTTCGTCGATCGGGCGGCGTTTTTTGAAGCATTTCAGCAGCTCGCCTACGATGTGTTCGCAATCGGCTGCGCTACCGCCGTTTCCGCAAACGAACAGCCGTCCGCTGCGTGAAAAACAATTCGACAATAAATCGAACGAACGCTGTATATCGGCATGGCAGGTATGTAACGAAGGGTATTTTTCTAACGTTTCTTCTAAAATTGTTTTCGTCGTTTCTTTCATGGTTATTCTCCGTAGGCGGCAATCGCAATCGCGGCGACGTCGCCGATATTTTCACGCAAGGCGGCAGGTACGATTTTGCAAACTTCCAAACTGTCCGCAAGCGTTTCTTTTTTAAGTTCCTTTTTCATCGCAGGCACGAGCAATTCCGAGGCGCGCATAAATACGCCGCCGAGTACGATTCGTTCGGGATTCAAGAGGTCTATCAGCGCGCTAAGCCCTTTGCCGAGCATTTTTCCGCTTTTGGCGAATACTTTTTTCGCGAAAGTGTCGCCTTGAAAGGCGTAGCTGCTTAAATCTTTCGTCGTGACGTTGCCGAGCTCGCCCGTTTTTTTGAAGTAGTACGGCGGCGTTTTTTCTTTGCGCGCCATATCCGCAGCTAAGCGAGTGATACCGCCGCCGCTGCAAAAGCCTTCAAACGAGCCTTTCTTTCCGAAACCGATCGGACCGCTTTTCGCAAGACGAATATGCCCGACTTCACCTGCGTTGCCGTTCGTGCCCGAATACAGCCTGCCGTCCAAGATTAAGCCTGCGCCGAGCCCTGTGCCGAACGTCAAAAATACCATATTTTTCGTTCCGTGCCCTGCGCCGAACTTCCATTCTGCCACCGCGCAGGCGTTCGCGTCGTTTTCCAATCGAGCAGGCAACGCGTAGGCGTTTCGGAGGTATTCGACGATGGGAAAGTTTTCCCAGCCGCGTAAATTCGGCGGCGACAGAATGACGCCGCGAAGGCTGTCTAACGGACCGCCGCAACTGACGCCGATTTTTTTCAAGGGGTATTTCTTTTGCCAAGTGCGAATGTATTCGTTTAATTTTTCAAGCGTTTCCGTGGGAGAGTTTGTCGTCGCGACTTCTTCTCTTTCTGCTATGAAAAGTTCGTCGTCGCATACCTGCCCTACGCTTACGGCGCATTTCGTGCCGCCGATGTCTAATCCTAAATAGTATTTCTTTTCCATGTTTTCCTCTCAGCCGCGAGGCGGACGCAATTGCAACGCCGTCAGCATTTGCCCGACGTATTGCACGGGGACGAGTTCGATTTGATCTTGCAATTTAGCGCAGGCTTTCACGTTCTTTTTGGGCAAAACAACGCGTTTGAAACCCGTTTTTATACATTCTTTCACGCGGCGGTCGGCGTACGAAACGGGACGGATTTCGCCTGTTAGACCGACTTCGCCGAATATGGCGGTGTATTTGTCGATCGGCACGTCCAACGCCGCGCCGGCAAGCGCCGCGCATAACGCCAAATCCACGGACGGTTCGTCCAATTTAATGCCGCCCATCGCGTTGACGTATACGTCCGAGCTCCAAAACGGAATGCCACAACGCTTTTCCAAAACGGCGATCAGCACCACCAATTTGTTGTAATCCACGCCGAGACTCATGCGGCGCGGTTGCCCGTAGGGGGTTTTGGAAATCAGCGTTTGAATTTCCACGTTCATGCAACGATTGCCGTTCTCCGACGGCGTAACGGCAGAGCCTGCGGCTAAACCGCGCGTTTCCGAAAGGAAGATGTCCGCGTAATCGCGTACGCTTTTAATGCCGCAATCCGTCATTTCGAAAACGCCGACTTCCTGCGCCGAACCGAAACGGTTTTTGACGGCGCGGAGCAAGCGATAATTATCCTCTTGCTCGCCCTCGAAGTAGAGGACGGTGTCCATGATATGCTCCAACACTTTCGGCCCTGCGAGCGCGCCCTCCTTCGTGACATGCCCGATGATGAAAAAGGTGATGCCTTGCGATTTTGCAATGCGCATCAGCCGCGCGGCGCATTCGCGCACCTGTCCCACACTGCCTGCCGCGGAGGCGAGGGCTTCCGTGTAGATTGCCTGCACCGAGTCGATGACGACGAATTTGCTTTCTCCGAGGTTCGCTTCGATGTCCTCCAAGCAGGTTTCGTTGAGCAGAAAAAGATTGTCCGAGCAAACGCCCAACCGTTCGCAACGCATTTTGACCTGCGCGCAACTTTCTTCCGCGGATACGTAGAGGGTAGGCGCGGCTTGCGTCTGCGCGAGTTGCGCGGAAACTTGCGTAAGCAGGGTGGATTTGCCGATGCCGGGATCGCCGCCGAGCAGCACGAGCGAGCCGCGCACGATGCCGCCGCCGAGCACCGTATCGAATTCGGCAATGCCGCTCGACACGCGGTCGAATTTTTCATAGCCGATTTGGGAAAGAGGCAGGGCGCGCGTTTTAAGCGTCGATACGCCGCGGCGCGCGTCGTTTCGATTTTCTTCGGCGGGGCGGACAAGCTCCTCCTGCATGGTGTTGAAGCTGTTGCAATCGGGGCATTTGCCCAGCCATTTCGGGGCGACGAAGCCGCATTGCGAGCAAACGAACCGACTTGTCGGGGCTTTTGTTTTGGTAGCCATACAATCTCCTTTTTAAACGTTATTCGTGGGGGGTGACAGCCGATAGCAGCGCGTAGGCGTTGACGGTGATTCCCTTGCCTTCGCCGACGTATCCCAATCCCTCGTTCGTTCCTGCGGAAACGCCGACGGCATCGCGGGGAATATCGAGCGCGTTCGCCAACGCGGCGCGGATATCGTCGATATATTTCGCCAAACGGGGGCGTTCGGCTTGCACGGCGACGGAGAGGTTTTTTGCGCGAAAGCCGCGTTCGCGGAGCATACCCGTTACGCGGCATAACATTTGCATGGAGTCTGCACCGCGCCATTTTTCGTCCGTGTCGGGAAAGTAGTGCCCGATGTCCTTTAAGCCTGCCGCGGAAAGGAGGGCGTCCATGACGGCGTGCGCCAATACGTCGCCGTCGCTATGGGCGATCAAACCGCTTTCCGAGGGGATCTTAACGCCGCCGAGCAGAATAAAGTTTTGCGGCTTTCCGAAGGCGTGCGTATCCACGCCGAAACCGCAACGGGCGTATTCCTCGAAGAAGTCCTCCGCGTACGTTAATTTAATATTGTCGCGCGTGCCTGCGCATATACGCGGCGCGGCGCAATATTCGGCATACACGGACGAATCGTCCGTAAAGCTTGCCGAAGTATCGGCGAAAGCGCGTTCGTAAGCGGCGAGAAGTTCCGCGCGGCGGAAGCCTTGCGGCGTTTGGATTCGGCGAAGCGTTGCGCGGTCGGGTACGGAAAGGATTTGTTCCCCGTCCGTTACGGCGACGGTATCCGTGCAGGGTACGGCGCAAACGCCGCTCCCGTAGCGGCGCGCGCTTTGCAGACAAGCCGTAATGCTTTCCTGCGCGACGAAAGGTCTTGCGCCGTCGTGTATGAGGACGATCTCCGCATCCGTTGCCGATAGCGCGTTATAGACGGAGCGCGAACGATTTTCGCCGCCGAGCACGGCGCGCGTACGGGGAAACTTCGCGCAGATCGCGGAAATTTCCGTGCGGTCGTTTTCCGAACAAGTCACGACGATTTCGTCCACGTCGTCGCGGACGAACGCGGCAATCGTGCGTTCCAAAACGGTAGAACCGCCGTAGGGGAGCAGGAGTTTGTTTTTGGAAAACCCTGCGCGAAGCCCTTTTCCCGCCGCGCAAACGACGGCGCATACGCCCGTCACGACAGCACCTCGTAGAGGGCGGCGGCTTCGTCCTTTTTCACCGTTTCTTTGACGTTCAGCACGCGCAATTTCAAGCTTCCTGCCGCGTACAGCACTTCGATCGTATCGCCGACTTTGACGGGGGAGGAGGGCTTGGCGTTTTTGCCGTTGATGAGGACTTTGTTCGCCTCGCACGCTTCCTGTGCGACGGTGCGCCGTTTCAGTACGCGCGAAACTTTCAAAAATTTGTCGATTCGCATGGAAAAATACCTCTTGCAATAACTTTTTTAAGAAAAATCGAAAATCGCATTCAAAACGCTTGACATCTTTTTTTTAGGGCGATATAATTAGATAATGTATCATTATGCTTATTATGGAGTAATATTGCGCCCGAGCGGTTTTTTGAGAAAAAACGCAAGGAAATTTGTTTGAAAAACTCCCGTGTTTACGTGTTTTTCGCTTCGATATATCGTTATTATACCGCAAACGCGCGAAAAAGTAAAGCGTAATGAAAAAAGAAAATGCAATAGAAGAAAAAAATCCGATTTTTATCAATGAAAAGATATACTTGGTAGATCGCTGAAAATAAAAAGCAAGGAGCAATTAAACGGATGGATTTACCTATTCAAAAGTACGGCAAAACCGAAAGAAGAAAATTCGGTTCGATCGACGAAGTAATCGACATTCCCGACCTCGTTGAAATCCAGAAAGACAGCTACAATGCCTTTATCGAGGACGGCATCGGCGAAGTGTTCGAGGACTTCTCCCCGATAACCGACTACTCCGACCATTTCGAGCTTTATTTTTTGGAGCATCGATTTGGCGACAAACCCAAGTATGACGAAAAAGAATGCCGCACGCGCGACGCAACGTTCGCGTTGCCTTTGCGCGTAAAAGTACGCCTCGTAAACAAGGTGAAGAACGAAGTTCTCGACCAAGAGGTCTTCATGGGCGATTTGCCGCTCATGACGGAAAACGGCGCGTTCATCATCAACGGCGCGGAGCGCGTTATCGTTTCGCAGCTCGTCCGTTCCCCCGGCGTATACAACGCGTCGAGCAAGGACAAGACGGGTAAAGAAATGTTCGCCACCACCGTTATGCCCAATCGCGGCGCGTGGTTGGAGCTGGAACAGGACGCGCAGGGCGCGTTGTACGTGCGCGTGGACAGAAAGAAGAAATTGTGCGTAACGGTGCTGTTGCGCGCGCTCGGCTTCGGATCGAACCGCGCCATAGAGGACTTGTTCCCCGGCGATAAAATTATCGCTTCCACCCTTTCCAAGGATACCGCGAAGTCGGAATCGGACGGCTTGTACGAGTTGTATCGTCGCTTGCGTCCCGGCGAAGCGCCTACGGAAGATTCCGTACGGGCGCACCTTTTCAACCTCTTTTTCGATCCCCGTCGCTACGACATCGCGAAAGTGGGCAGATATAAGTACAACAAGAAGTTGAACTTGGCGTATCGTTTGCCCGGTTGCCGCGCGGCGGACGTCGTTGTGAACCCCGAAACGGGCGAAGTGATCGTCAACGCGGGCGAGAAGATCTCCGAAGCGCAGGCGAAAGAAATCCAAAATTGCGGCGTAAACGAGATTTTCGTTTTGGTGGACGATCCCGAAGAGGGCGAAATCCGTCATAAGATCATCGCGAACAACACGGTAGACTTTTCGGCGATTTCCGACGTGCCCGTACAGGCGCGCGCGAAGGACTTCGGCTTGTTGCCGACGGTGTACTATCCCAATTATCGCTTCTCCAAGCTCATCGCGGAGGAATGCGCGAATTTGACCGTGGAAGAAGTGGCGGAAAAGTACGTGGACGACATCAACGCGTTGTACTACACGCATGAGAAAGCGGAAGAACCCGACGAGAAGCCCGAAGAAAAGAAAAACAGAGAAAAGAGAAGAGACAATCGCCGTAAATTCGTTGCGGCTTGTAAGCTTTTCCACGAAATTTTGCACAGCGAACAGCCCGTGCCTACCAAGGCGCAAAAGAAAGAGTTGCGCCCGATTATCGACAAGCTTTGCCATAAGCACGTCACCGTGGACGACATCGTCGCTTCCATTTCCACCAACCTCGATTTGCCCTACGGCATCGGTACGATCGACAATATCGACCACCTCGGCAATCG